>NZ_SZWV01000044.1:0-30034 GCF_005280945.1 Citrobacter sp. wls718 | reverse complement strand
CCGCCGGTCCGGCGGGTCGGCGTATCCACCATAGCCGATAGCCCATCACGATCATCAGGCACAGGCCTACACCAAAGACGATCAGCAGCCCCTGATTGAGTACGCCAAACAGAATCCCCATATGGAAATCAACGCCCCAACGCGTCAACTTCGCCATCATAGGGAAATCGACAAAGCGCGTCTGGTCAATAATCCGCATCGTTGTTGTATCAACAGACACCGCATCCACCTGGGTTGGCCAGCGGCGGTCAATCTCGGTGACAGTCCAACCATGCTGCGCATCTTTCGCCGGGCGGATCTCCAGCTTCCTGGCATCAATCCCCGCCGCCTGCGCCGTGCGTAATACCGCATCAAAAAGTCCGCCGTCAACCACGCTTGCCGATGGCATTACCATGCCAGCGTGATGTCCGGCATGCTCATCATGAATTTGCTGGACACCATCGAGCTGTGTATTTACCTGCGGCGTCAGCCAGCCAAAGGCTGCCCGCATGCTATCCACATTGCCCCCTGCCCATTGCGACCAGGTTAAACCGGTTGCGGAAAAAAGTAACATCCCGCCTAGCAGAATCCAGCCCAGCGTAACGTGCAGACGACGGTTTTTTTGCAGTCGATTATTCAGACGACGCCTGGGTCGAGTGTAAAACCAAAGCACAATACCGCCCAGCGCCGCTACCCACATCCAGGACGCAGCCAGTTCGCTATAAAGCCGCCCAATATCCCCCAACAGCAAGGAACGGTGCGCATAGTCGATCCACTGGCGCAGAGGTAAGATCCCGCTGGTGCCATAGACAGTCATATCGCCTGTTACCGTAAGTGCAACCGGGTCGATAAAAATCGCCCGATGTTCAGACGGGGCCAGTACAGGGTCTGCAAACATGACCCGGGTCGTCTTTCCTGGCTCAAGCGCAGGCCGTACTGCATACACCGGCAAATGATTGCCGACGACCTGCTGCGCGAGCGCAATTTGAGCAGCCAGCGATTGTGGTTCTCCTTGCTCGGTTCCCTGTAGCGCCTCAGAGTAAAGCGCCTCTTCCAGTTGCGGTGTGGCAACGTAGAGCGTACCGGTCAGTGCCGCGACAAAAATAAAGGGACCCACGAACAGGCCGATAGAGAAATGAAGGCGTCGCAGCAGGGTTACCCATGCCGCACGCGGGGTGCAGGTGGTCATACTTTTCCTTAGAAAAAGCCAAAGAGCGTCATCACGCTAACGCGTACAGACGTATTTTTAGGATCAGGAAAAAGCAGACCGGTACGGTGGTGCACGGGTATTGGGATACAGCCAGGGGAAGTAGAGCCAGAACGTCAGCGTAGGATGTAGTGGCGTTTTTTTCTGTAGCCGCAGCACGCCGCGCAACAGAATAACCAGAGTCAGTATCAGCCCGGGCACGTGCGCCAGCAGCACACAGTAGCCGCATGCTTCGCCGTGATCGACGGGCATCGTCATCGAGGCGCCGTCACCATGTTGTTCAGCATGTTCCACCATCATGCCCATATCATGATGCATACCCGGCATCGCATTCATAGGATCGTGTTGCAAAGAAACAGAGATAAGCGGCGCGATGACGATCAGCAGGATCGCAAACAACGCGAGCCATGCCGCGCAGCGCTGATGACCAAACCGAAAGATTGCACCAATAACCACTGCCCCTCCAATAACGACAGGGCATTGTAAATGATTTATGAATTAATAGTTAATGATGTGAGTTTTATGGCGATAAAAAAAGGGGCCAGCCTTATTGGCCAGCCCCTTCTGACAGGATGTCGCCTGAGCGATATCTTAGTTAAGACGCTCTTTGATACGAGCAGACTTACCAGTGCGCTCACGCAGGTAGTACAGTTTAGCTTTACGAACAGCACCACGACGTTTAACAGCAATGCTGTCAACTACCGGAGAGTGAGTCTGGAAGACACGCTCAACGCCTTCGCCGTTGGAGATTTTACGAACAGTGAATGCAGAGTGCAGACCGCGGTTACGAATAGCGATAACCACGCCCTCGAATGCCTGCAGACGTTTTTTGGAACCTTCAACAACCCATACTTTCACTTCCACGGTATCACCCGGACGGAAGGAAGGTACGTCCTGCTTCATCTGTTCTTGTTCAAGTTGCTTAATAATGTTGCTCATAATTTAATCTCTTATCCTGGGTAAACTGATATTGGGGGCTTACGCCTGCCCATCATGTTTATGTTGCTGTTGTGCGTGTTCCTTTTTGAACTCCGCCAGCAACCTTGCTTGCTCTTCAGTCAGAGCCAGGTTTTCCAGAAGTTCAGGTCTTCTAAGCCAGGTACGGCCCAGCGACTGCTTCAAACGCCAGCGACGTATCTCAGCGTGGTTCCCCGACAGCAAAACTGCCGGTACTTCCATCTGCTCTAACACTTCAGGTCGGGTATAGTGCGGGCAGTCCAGCAACCCATCGGCAAAGGAATCCTCCGTTGCCGATGCTTCATGACCCAGTACCCCCGGAATAAACCGGGAGACGGAATCAATCAGCGTCATCGCTGCTAATTCTCCACCGCTGAGAACGTAATCGCCGATTGACCATTCTTCATCAATTTCGGTTTGAATTACGCGCTCATCTACGCCTTCATAGCGACCACACACCAGAATCAGCTTTTGATTCGTTGCCAGTTCGCTCACGCCCGCTTGATCAAGCTTGCGTCCCTGAGGTGACAGATAAATCACCTTCGCGCCTTCACCTGCCGCGTCTTTTGCTGCATGAATGGCATCCCGTAAAGGTTGCACCATCATTAACATCCCCGGTCCGCCGCCGTAAGGACGATCGTCCACGGTACGGTGCCGGTCATGAGCAAAGTCACGAGGACTCCAGCTCTGGATGTTCAGCAGGCCATTTTTTACTGCCCGGCCAGTTACCCCGTAATCGGTAATTGCGCGGAACATTTCTGGAAACAGGCTAACGATACCTATAAACACAAGCCAATCCCCATCACGCCGACTTTTACCGTTTATCCGGTGGTTTAAAAACCAGGATCCCAATCTACTTCGATAGTACGAGTAGCGAGATCGACTTTCTTGATAACCTGCCCATCGAGGAACGGCACTAAACGTTCCTTGATACCAAACGCATCTTTCAGGTTTGCCTTGATGACGATGACGTCATTCGATCCGGTTTCCATCATATCGACGACTTTACCGAGTTCGTAGCCTTCAGTGGTCACTACCTGGCAACCCATAAGGTCTTTCCAGTAGTAAGTGCCATCATCCAGCGCTGGCAACTGCGAGGAATCTACGACAATTTCACAATTCGTCAGTACATTCGCCGCATCCCGATCCTCAATACCTTTCAGCTTGATGATCAGATCCTGATTGTGGTGCTTCCAGCTTTCCAGTTGTACTTGCTGCCACTGACCCGCCTTCTGGATAAACCAGGGCTGATAGTCAAAAATGCTTTCGGCGTCTTCAGTGGAAGAAAACACTCTGAGCCAACCACGGATACCGTAAGGAGACCCCATTTTCCCCAGAACTATGGGTTCTACGGGCGCCTGTGCGGCGAGTTGCTTGCTCATCATGACCACCGTGACAGATTAAGCTGCTTTGTTTGCTGCTTTGATCAGCGTAGCTACGCGATCAGAAATAGTCGCGCCCTGGCCAACCCAGTGAGCGATGCGATCCAGATCCAGGCGGGTGCCTTCTTCTTTTTCGCTAGCGATTGGGTTAAAGAAGCCAACGCGCTCGATGAAGCGACCGTTGCGTGCATTACGGCTGTCAGTAACAACAACCTGGTAGAACGGACGCTTTTTAGCGCCGTGACGTGCTAAACGAATAGTAACCATAACATCCTCTTGTGTGAATAAAACACCGGGCCCCATCGAGGGAAGGGACCCGGTGTCATATTAAAAGCCCGAAAATTTTACTGATTTCTGAGAAAAAAGCAATCAACATGTGATGAAGCTTGATACTAGGGCGTTACCGTTGCAGCCAGTTTGGCGTCGGCGTGCGCGCAGAAAGCGGAGCGTACACGCAGTACGTGAGCATTTCGAGCACACTCCGGCGTCAAAATGGCAAATAAGGTAGCCCGATATATTTATCTACCAGGGAATCCTGGCGGCATCATGCCCTTCATATTGCGCATCATCTTGGCCATCCCGCCCTTCTTCATTTTCTTCATCATGCGCTGCATGTCGTCGAACTGTTTCAGAAGGCGGTTAACGTCCTGTACCTGCATACCGCAGCCCTGAGCGATACGGCGCTTACGCGAACCTTTGATGATTTCCGGCTTGGCACGTTCTTTCAACGTCATCGAATTGATGATCGCTTCCATACGCACCAGCACTTTGTCATCCATCTGCGATTTCACGTTGTCAGGGATCTGACCCATGCCTGGCAGCTTGCCCATCAGGCTTGCCATACCGCCCATGTTTTTCATTTGATTAAGCTGTTCTAAGAAGTCGTTCAGGTCAAAACCATCGCCCTTCTTCAGCTTGGTCGCCAGCTTCTCAGCCTGCGCGCGGTCAACCTTGCTTTCGATATCTTCGATCAGCGACAGTACGTCGCCCATGCCGAGGATACGCGAAGCAATCCTGTCTGGATGGAATGGCTCCAGCGCTTCGGTTTTCTCGCCAACACCGAGGAACTTAATCGGCTTACCAGTGATATGACGAATAGAGAGTGCGGCACCGCCGCGGGCGTCACCGTCGACTTTCGTCAGCACGACACCGGTTAACGGCAGCGCTTCGTTGAAGGCTTTTGCGGTATTCGCGGCATCCTGACCGGTCATGGCATCGACAACAAACAGCGTTTCTACCGGATTGATAGACGCGTGGACCTGTTTGATTTCGTCCATCATCGCTTCGTCAACGTGCAGACGACCAGCGGTATCCACCAGCAGCACGTCGTAGAATTTCAGCTTCGCTTCTTTCAGCGCAGCGTTAACGATATCGACCGGCTTTTGGCCGACGTCAGATGGGAAGAAGTCGACTTCAACCTGCTCAGCCAGCGTTTCCAGCTGCTTGATCGCCGCCGGACGATAAACGTCGGCAGAGACGACCAGCACTTTCTTCTTGTGCTTCTCGCGCAGGAACTTACCCAGTTTCGCCACGCTGGTCGTTTTACCGGCACCCTGCAGACCCGCCATCAGCACTACGGCCGGTGGCTGAGCGGCCAGATTCAGGGTCTGGTTCTCTTCGCCCATCGCCGCAACCAGTTCACTGCGAACGATTTTGACGAATTCCTGACCCGGGGTCAGGCTTTTGTTAACTTCATGACCAACCGCTTTCTCTTTTACGCGATTGATAAACTCACGCACTACCGGCAGCGCAACGTCAGCTTCCAGCAGCGCCATGCGCACTTCGCGCAGCGTTTCTTTAACGTTGTCTTCAGTAAGGCGTCCACGGCCACTGATATTGCGCAGCGTGCGCGACAAACGATCGGTTAAATTATCAAACATTGTCTCTCGCCTGGGGTGGAAACGGTCGGTCGCTTGCACGACACATCAACAGAATTTTGTCGCAGTATAACATGAAGCCGCCTTTGTTGTTATGCAACGGTTGGAGCAGCGGTCACGTAACGCTATACTGCTTTTCTTTATCACTGGTCAACTGTCGACACCTATATGCCCGTTTTTGCTTTGTTCGCCCTTGTCGCCTATTCCGTCAGCCTTGCGCTGATCGTTCCCGCTCTGCTGCAAAAAAACAGCGGCTGGCGGCGTATGGCTATCCTTTCTGCGGTTATCGCGCTGGTGTGCCACGCTTTTGCCCTGGAAGCACGTATTTTGCCCGGTGGCGAGAATGGACAAAACCTGAGCCTGCTGAACGTCGGTTCTCTGGTTAGCCTGATGATCTGTACGGTAATGACCATTGTGGCCTCACGCAATCGCGGCTGGCTGCTGCTGCCGATCGTGTATGCGTTTGCATTAATCAATCTGGCCTGCGCCACGTTTATGCCCAACGAGTACATCACCCACCTTGAAGCCACACCGGGCATGATGATCCACATCGGGCTCTCGCTCTTGTCCTATGCCACGCTGATCATTGCCGCCCTGTACGCACTGCAGCTGGCGTGGATCGATTATCAGCTGAAAAACAAAAAACTGGCGTTCAACAATGAAATGCCGCCGCTGATGAGCATTGAACGCAAAATGTTTCACATCACTCAGATAGGCGTGGTTCTGCTGACGCTGACCCTGTGCACTGGCCTGTTTTACATGCACAACCTGTTCAGTACCGAAAATATTGATAAAGCCGTGCTCTCTATCGTGGCATGGTTTGTCTATATCGTTCTGCTATGGGGACATTACCATGAGGGCTGGCGCGGACGTCGTGTCGTCTGGTTTAACGTCGCAGGTGCAGGCATTCTGACGCTGGCCTATTTCGGTAGTCGCATACTGCAACAGCTTGTGAGTTAAGTCTTTAAGGAACCCTACGTGGAACACATCTCCACCACCACGCTCATTGTTACGCTTCTCATCATGGTGGTTATTTCAGCCTATTTTTCCGGTTCCGAAACCGGAATGATGACCCTGAACCGCTACCGCCTGCGCCACCGGGCCAAGCAGGGGAATCGTCAGGCAAAGCGCGTTGAAAAACTCCTGCGCAAACCGGACCGCCTGATAAGCCTGGTGCTTATCGGCAATAACCTGGTCAACATTCTCGCCTCCGCGCTTGGCACCATCGTCGGTATGCGTCTGTATGGCGATGCGGGTGTGGCGATTGCCACCGGGGTGCTGACCTTTGTGGTGCTGGTTTTTGCTGAAGTACTGCCAAAAACCATCGCCGCGCTGTATCCCGAAAAAGTCGCCTATCCCAGCAGTTTCTTACTGGCACCACTCCAAATTCTGATGATGCCGCTGGTGTGGTTACTGAACACCATTACCCGTCTGCTGATGCGTATGATGGGCATCAAAACGGATATCGTGATAAGCAGTTCCCTGAGTAAAGACGAACTGCGAACGCTGGTGAATGAATCGCGCTCGCAAATCTCGCGCCGTAATCAGGATATGCTGCTGTCGGTGTTGGATCTGGAAAAAATCAGCGTCGACGACATCATGGTGCCGCGAAACGAAATCATCGGGATTGATATCAACGACGACTGGAAATCAATCGTGCGTCAACTGTCGCACTCCCCGCACGGCCGCATTGTGCTTTACCGCGACTCGCTGGACGATACCATTAGTATGCTGCGCGTACGCGAAGCCTGGCGCCTGATGGCAGAGAAAAAAGAATTCACCAAAGAGACCATGCTGCGCGCCGCTGATGAGATCTATTACGTCCCGGAAGGCACGCCGCTCAGCACCCAGCTAATCAAATTTCAGCGCAACAAAAAGAAAGTTGGCCTGGTGGTTAACGAATATGGCGACGTTCAGGGCCTGGTGACGGTCGAAGATATCCTGGAAGAGATTGTCGGCGACTTCACCACCTCCATGTCACCTACGCTTGCCGAGGAAGTCACCCCGCAAAATGACGGTTCAGTGATAATTGACGGCAGCGCCAACGTGCGCGAAATCAACAAAGCCTTTAACTGGCACCTGCCGGAAGACGATGCACGAACCGTAAACGGGATTATTCTTGAAGCGCTGGAAGAGATCCCGGTGGCCGGTACGCGGGTGCGCATTGGCCAGTACGATATCGATATTCTCGACGTACAGGATAATATGATTAAACAGGTGCAGGTCTTGCCGGTAAAACCGCTGCGGGAGAGCGTGGCGGACCAGGGATGATAATGTCGCGGCGGGTAACGCATCTGCATTACCCGCCGCGACAGGCTGATTAGCCCTTGGCTTTCGCCACAGACACCATCGCCGCGCGGATGGTACGTCCGTTCAGGGTATAACCTTTCTGCATCACCATCAGTACGTTACCGGCCGCAACGTCGTCAGACTCAACCATGGCAATCGCCTGATGCACGTTCGGGTCCATCGGCACATCGATATCCGCAACCACCTGCACGCCAAACTTCGCCACCACATCCAGCATCGATTTACGGGTCAGTTCGATACCCTCGATCATCGCCGACATGGCATCGTTGTCTTTGTCCGCTACTTCCAGCGCACGGTCCAGGCTATCGAGCACCGGCAGCAGTTCGTTAACGAATTTTTCCAGCGCGAACTTATGCGCCTTTTCTACGTCCAGTTCGGTACGACGACGCAGGTTTTCCATTTCAGCTTTCATGCGCAACACGCTGTCACGCTCGCGCGTTTCGGCTTCAGTAAGCTGAGCTTCCAGATTCGCAATTTTTTCATCGCGCGGATCCACCTGCTCAGCAGAAGCGTCTGGTTCAACCGCCTCAACTTCTTCGTGCTGATCCATGATAATTTCTTCCGGGGCTTGCCCCTCAGGCGTTTTCTGTTCTTTACTACTCATGAATTTCTCCGCGTTTTTTCGCATTCATCTCGCTAACTTGGCTTATTATGGGGATAAGATTCAGGGATTCAAGGGAAGTACTCACATTGTCACTCATCTTCGCTACAAGGACCTCGAGAAAATGAATAAACATTTCAAGTGTATTGGCATTGTGGGGCATCCACGCCACCCCACTGCACTGACCACACATGAAATGCTTTACCGCTGGCTGTGCACAAAAGGGTATCAGGTTATCGTGGAGCAACAAATCGCCCGCGAACTGCAGCTAAAAAATGTGCAAACCGGCACGCTGGCAGAAATTGGTCAGCAGGCGGACCTCGCGGTAGTGGTGGGCGGAGATGGCAATATGCTCGGTGCTGCGCGCACTCTGGCACGCTATGACATTAAGGTCATCGGGATCAACCGTGGCAACCTGGGCTTTCTCACCGACCTTGACCCGGACAATGCCCATCAGCAGTTAGCCGATGTGCTGGAAGGCCATTACATCAGTGAAAAGCGCTTTTTACTTGAAGCCCAGGTGTGCCAGCAAGATTGCCAGAAGCGTATCAGTACCGCGATCAATGAAGTGGTGCTGCACCCGGGTAAAGTCGCGCACATGATTGAATTTGAAGTCTATATTGATGAGGTCTTTGCGTTTTCCCAGCGTTCAGACGGACTGATTATTTCCACGCCAACCGGTTCTACTGCCTACTCGCTCTCCGCCGGCGGCCCAATCCTGACGCCTTCTCTGGATGCCATTACGCTGGTACCAATGTTCCCGCACACGCTCTCAGCGCGACCGCTGGTGATCAACAGTAGCAGCACCATTCGCCTGCGCTTCTCACACCGCCGTAGCGATCTCGAAATTAGCTGCGACAGCCAGATTGCCCTGCCTATACAGGAAGGTGAAGACGTGTTGATTCGCCGCTGTGATTATCATTTAAACCTGATTCACCCTAAAGACTACAGCTATTTCAATACATTAAGCACCAAGCTCGGCTGGTCAAAAAAATTATTTTAATTTACCCCCAGCCTCTTTACTGTATAAAAAACCAGTTTATACTGTATGTAATTACAGTTATGGTTTTTCATACAGGAAAACAGCTATGTTGGCACAACTGACCATCAGCAATTTTGCTATCGTTCGTGAACTTGAGATCGATTTTCAGAGCGGAATGACCGTCATCACCGGTGAGACCGGGGCGGGTAAGTCCATTGCCATTGATGCCCTCGGTTTGTGCCTTGGCGGACGTGCCGATGCCGACATGGTGCGCGCTGGCGCTACGCGTGCCGATCTGTGTGCCCGCTTCTCCCTGAAGGACACGCCAGCGGCGCTGCAATGGCTCGAAGAAAACCAGCTTGAAGAAGGCCGTGAATGCTTGCTACGCCGCGTTATCAGTAGCGATGGGCGTTCCCGTGGCTTTATCAACGGCACCGCGGTACCGCTGTCGCAGCTTCGCGAGCTCGGTCAGTTGTTAATTCAAATCCACGGCCAGCACGCGCATCAACTGCTGACGAAATCCGAACACCAAAAATCCCTGCTGGACGGCTATGCCAATGAGGCATCTCTTATTCAGGAAATGGCGACGCGCTATCAACTGTGGCATCAGAGCTGCCGCGACCTGGCACATCATCAGCAGCAAAGCCAGGAACGCGCTGCCCGGGCAGAGCTGTTGCAGTATCAGTTGAAAGAGCTAAACGAATTTAGCCCGCAGGCGGGTGAGTTTGAGCAGATCGATGAAGAGTACAAGCGCCTGGCTAACAGCGGGCAGTTGCTCACCACCAGCCAACAGGCGCTGGCTATCATGGCAGATGGCGAAGACGCTAATCTGCAAAGCCAGCTGTACACGGCAAAGCAGTTGGTCAGCGAACTGGCGGGTATGGACAATAAGCTTTCCGGTATTCTGGACATGCTTGAAGAGGCAACCATTCAACTCAGCGAAGCCAGCGACGAGTTGCGCCACTATTGTGACCGGCTGGATCTGGACCCTAACCGGTTATTCGAGCTTGAGCAGCGCATCGCAAAACAAATCTCTCTGGCGCGCAAACACCATGTCGCACCTGAAGCGCTCCCGCAGTTCTATCAGTCCCTGCTGGACGAACAGCAGCAACTTGACGATCAGGCAGATTCACTCGAAACCCTCACTCTGGCAGTGAACACTCATCACAAGCTGGCACTGGAAACAGCAAAGACGCTGCACCACCAGCGCCAGCACTATGCTCAGGAGTTAGGGCAGCTCATTACAGAGAGCATGCACGCACTTTCTATGCCGCACGGACTCTTTTGCATTGAGGTGAAGTTTGATGAACACCATCTGAGTGTAGACGGTGCCGATCGCATTGAATTTAAGGTCACCACCAACCCAGGCCAGCCGTTACAGCCTATAGCAAAAGTCGCATCTGGTGGGGAACTGTCGCGTATCGCACTGGCTATTCAGGTGATCACCGCTCGTAAAATGGAAACCCCGGCGCTGATTTTCGATGAAGTGGACGTCGGTATTAGCGGTCCAACAGCCGCGGTCGTCGGCAAACTACTGCGCCAGCTCGGTGAATCCACGCAGGTTATGTGCGTCACGCACCTGCCGCAGGTTGCCGGTTGCGGACATCAACACTTCTACGTCAGCAAAGAAACCGACGGCGCGATGACCGAAACACATATACAACCACTGGATAAACGCGCGCGCCTGCAGGAGCTCGCCCGCTTACTTGGCGGTAGCGAAGTGACGCGCAATACCCTCGCAAATGCAAAAGAACTGCTGGCAGCATAAACTTTTTTCTCTTGTAACGGTCTGAGTTCAACATAAAATCGCCGTCCGACCCGACAGCAAAAGGTTTTAAAGTGGTGAAAGGTCTATTATCATCGGCATATTACATATGAGCCGCGTACTGCTCGGGCCCGAAAAGGAATCAAATCACTATGCGCTGTAAAACGCTGACTGCTGCTGCAGCAGTACTACTGATGTTGACCGCAGGCTGTTCCACTCTGGAGCGAGTGGTTTACCGTCCTGACATCAACCAGGGAAACTATCTGACCGCTAACGATGTGTCCAAAGTTCGTGTCGGTATGACGCAACAGCAGGTTGCTTATGCTCTGGGTACACCGATGATGTCCGATCCTTTTGGCACCAACACCTGGTTCTATGTGTTCCGTCAGCAACCAGGACACGAAGGCGTAACGCAGCAAACGCTGACGCTGACCTTTAACAGCAATGGCGTGTTGACCAATATTGATAACAAGCCCGCATTGACCGGTAATCAATAAGTAGGTCTTCAGATAGCAAAAAAGGTGCTCGCTGAGCACCTTTTTATTGCCTGCTATTTGTTGGCAGACTTCTCCGCCCGCTTCCTGCGCAACTCTTTTGGATCGGCAATCAATGGCCGGTAAATTTCTACCCGATCACCATCATGCACAGCATCAGCAAGTTTTACCGGGCGGCTGTAGATCCCCACTTTGTTTTTGCTGAGGTCGATATCAGGGCGCAATTCCAGTAATCCAGACGCGCGAATGGCCTCTTCAACCGTCGCGCCCTCTTGCAGCGTCACGCGCTGTAAATATTGCTTTTCGGGTAGCGCGTACGCGACTTCGACGACCATTTTAGCTGACACTGACACTGTAAACCTCTTTCGCACGCACCGTGAAGGCTTGCACCATGTTCGACGCCAGCTCTTTAAAGATACGGCCAAACGCCAGCTCAATGAGCTTGTTAGTGAACTCAAAATCAAGCTGAAACTCAATACGGCACGCTTCATGACTGAGCGGCGTAAACTTCCACCCGCCAATGAGTTTTTTGAAGGGGCCATCGACCAGATGCATCAGAATGCTCTGGTTATTAGTCAACTGGTTGCGCGTGGTGAACGTTTTGCTGATCCCTGCTTTAGACACATCCACCGCTGCCGTCATCTGTCCAGGAGTCGACTCCAGTACGCGGCTTCCGGTGCAACCCGGTAAAAACTGGGGATAGGATTTCACATCATTCACTAGCTGATACATCTGTTCCGCACTGTAAGGTACTAAAGCGGTCCGGCTAATCTGAGGCATAACAATTTCCATCTATATCAATCGAGCAAATAATACCATTTATCATCCGCTAAAAAAAACGCTATAGCCCAACTCGTGCTAAGATAGCGCCTTGCGCCCCGCTGGATGAAATGGGGTGTTTTTCGATTCCAGATTACCTATACTGAGCGGCATTATGACGAAGAAAAAAGCACACAAACCTGGCTCAGCCACAATCGCGCTTAACAAGCGCGCACGACACGAATACTTTATTGAAGAAGAGTTCGAAGCTGGACTCGCTCTGCAAGGCTGGGAAGTCAAATCCCTGCGCGCGGGTAAAGCCAACATCAGCGACAGCTATGTCATTCTTAAAGACGGTGAAGCTTACCTGTTTGGTGCCAACTTTATCCCGATGGCAGTTGCCTCAACGCATGTGGTCTGCGATCCCACTCGTACCCGTAAACTGCTGTTAAACCAGCGCGAGCTCGATTCGCTGTATGGCCGAATGAACCGCGAAGGTTACACCGTCGTGGCACTGTCTCTGTACTGGAAAAACGCCTGGTGCAAAGTGAAAATTGGCGTCGCTAAAGGTAAGAAACAGCACGATAAACGTTCCGATGTGAAAGAGCGTGAGTGGCAGGTGGATAAAGCACGTATTATGAAAAATGCTGGCAGATAACACCTTTGTTTTGTGACCAGTCTCTCATTATGGGACTGGTCCTTATTATTTAGTTATTGAATCCCCCTCAATATATTCATCACACTTATAGTTTAATACTGCTGAATCGTTCAAATATCAAGTAAATCACCGTGTTATTTCATGATGTCTGTAGTCCAATAAAAATAAAACTTCAAGATTTACCTCCATCTATTTCACTTCATTTTAATAACATTATTATCACTGATGTTTATTATAAAATCATGCTGCACGCCAAAAATAAATCGCTTAAAATACAATAACATAATAAAACACATATATTTTATGTGGCGTTTACACTAACCCACCTGAAATATCGCCGTATATTTTTAACAGACAGAAGTTGCGGAATACTTTCTTTCTGACTATATCATCTAATACGAAAGAACTATTCAACGCCGAGGCCAATTTTTATTTACTAACCAAACAGACATCTCTGTGACCTAATCAATGAAACTACATGTGTAAATTCATCTTCACGATGAACGGGGCACCTGTCTGCTCATTTTCCCAGAACGCTGTTGCGGATTAATTCCCCCGGCAAGCCATCAGGAGTGAACATATGCGTCATCTCGCCGTTGTATCAAAATTGACTGGTGTATCTACGAATGTTGAAGCCTCTGAAGTGACGCTCAGTACACCGTCCATCGTGAAATTATCCGTTTCGCGTGAAGACATCAGCCAACTGACCCGTATTAACCAGGATCTGGTGGTCACACTCCGCTCAGGTGACGTAATTACGATTAAAAACTTCTATGTCGCAAACGGCAGTGATAAAAGCCAACTCGTTCTCGAAGACAGCAACGGTGCACTGTGGTGGGTTCAGGATACTGATGGCGCATTCCACTTCCAGCATCTGGACGATCTCACACCGCTGATGGCGGCTGAAGGCAGTCATGACGGTGGCGCAGTCTGGCCGTGGGTTCTTGGCGGCGTGGCGGCGGCGGGCGGAATTGCCCTCGCGGCGGGTGGTGGTGGTGGTGGTGATAATCCCGGGAACGGGAATGGAAACGGGAATAATCCGGGAAACGGCAACGGTAACGGTAATAACCCTGGAGGTGGAAATGGCGATGGCGACGGTGGAACCCCACCAACAACGCCAGCGCTCCCCGGCGTGCCCGTCATCACCAGCGTAGTCGATAACCAGGAGCTGATTACTGGCATTGTCAATCAACAGGAGTCCACCAACGACAATACCCCTACGCTTCAAGGGACGGGAACGGCGAATACCACGTTGCATATTTTCGATAATGGCAAAGAGATTGGCCAGGTCACCATCGATGCCAGTGGTAACTGGTCATTTACACCATCTCCCCCTCTCGCGGATGGTACCCACCAGTTTACAGTCAGCGCGTCGAACAGCGCGGGCAACAGTGGCATGTCGAACAGTTGGGTTATTATCATTGATACCCTCGCCCCTGATGCGCCTGCTCTCTCTCAGGAACTCGATGATGTCGGATCCATTCAAGGTTTTATCGCCAGTAACGCCGTGATCGACGATGACACGCCGACGCTCTCTGGTATCGGTGTTGCCGGCAATTTCATCAGCGTCTACGACAACGGTATCCTGATTGGCATGACGCAGGTTGATGAGAATGGTAACTGGACATTCACACCGGATACGCCGTTGAGCGAAGGCGTTCACAATCTGACGCTGACGCAAACCGACCCTGCAGGTAACGTCAGTGCAAAAACCACCGTGCCCAGCTTCACTGTCGATATCACCCCGCCTCCGGCGGCAGCGATTACCAACGTCAACCCGGAAGGGACAACGGTCACCGGCAGCGCAGAGCCAGGCAGCACGGTCAGTATTATCGGCAGTAATAATCTGCTGCTGGGTTCGGCCGTTGTAGGCCAGGACGGCACTTTCAGCATCGCGATTTCACCGTCGCAGACCCACGGTGAATCACTTACCGCAAAAATTCATGACGAAGCCGGCAACGTCGGGCCAGACACCCCATTCAACGCTCAGAACTCAGGCTATCCTGGCGTACCGGTTATCGTCAGCGTGATGGATGACGTCGCCCCGTCAACCGGGCCGTTGAGCAATCATCAGGCGACTAACGATAACAAGCCCACGCTTTCCGGTACCGCTGACGCCAACAGCACGGTGAATATTTACGACAACGGCGTAGCGGTCGACAGCGTACAGGCTGACGGCAACGGCAACTGGAGCTGGACATCAAGCTCACCGCTGGATGACGGCCCGAACGCCTTTACCGTCACCGCAACCAACCAGTCGGGTACCGGGGGAGTGTCGACCGCATTCAACATTAATATTGATACTCTGCCGCCGTCTGCGCCTGACGATCTCAACGTCTCGGCAGATGGCGCTGTCGTAACCGGGAAAACCGAGCCCGGCAATACCGTGGTGATCACCGACAGTAAAAATATCCCCATTGGCAGCGGCGTCGCCGGGCCGGATGGTTCATTTACCATTACCATCAAGCCGCCGCAGACCAATGGCGAAACGCTTACAGCCATCTCGACCGATCCCGCAGGAAACTCAAGTCCGCCAGAAACGGCAGTTGCGCCGGACATCACCGCCCCACAACCGCCCACAAACCTGGTGATTAATGGCGCGGGCAACGAGGTCACCGGCAAGGCCGAGCCTGACAGTACGGTCAATATTCTGGATCCACGCGGCAATATCATTGGCACAACGACAGCCACTGCAGAGGGGGACTTCACCGCAGCGCTGGTACCGCCGCAGACGAATGGTGAGATCCTGACGGCAAACGCGACCGATGCAGCAGGTAACAAAGGGGGCAATGCCTCCGTCACCGCGCCGGATACCACGGCACCGGATGCACCGACAGATGTTATCGTCGCTGGAAATGGAGGGTCGGTGAGCGGCCACGCCGAGGCCGGAAGTACCGTCACCGTCAAAGACAGCGATGGTCATATTATTGGCAAGGGCCAGGCGGACAGCGGCGGCAACTTCACCGTGTCAATCGCACCGGCGCAAATCAACAGTGAGACGGTTACCGTCACCGCCACGGACGGCAAAGGCAACGAAAGTCTGCCAACTTCAGCAATAGCACCAGATCTCACTGCACCCGAACAGCCGATTATTATCGCCGTCACAGACGATGTTGCGGATTACACTGGCCGCATTGATGACAATGGATTGACCAACGACGATAAACCCAAAATTGAGGGCACTGCCGAGGCCGGGTCTAAGATCAACATTTACGACAATGGCGTACTGTTAACCACCGTTACCGCCGATCTCAACGGCAACTGGAACTATACCCCCACCACCGCGCTGGCGCAGGGTGCGCACGTCTTTACGGTGACGGCTACCGATGCCGCCAGTAACACCAGCAGTGCCGCCAGCTGGAAAATCATTGTCGACAGTATCGCCCCCATCGTACCGGCCATTACGCTTATCAACGATGACGTCGGCAGCATCACCGGCAACGTTGCGAACAACGGGGTCACCAATGACAAAACCCCCACGTTCTCAGGGACCGGTGAACCCGGCTCGCTGGTGACGCTGTATGATAATGGCCTGCAGATGATGGTAATTCTTATCGACAGAACAGGCACCTGGAGCCATAGCGTTCCAGCCGATGAGGCCCTCAGCGAAGGCACCCACCGTTTTACGCTGACCGCAACGGATGCCGCCGGTAACGTCGTCACCGCCCCCCCTGTCATCATAACGGTCGACACCAAAGCGCCCGATGCCCCCATTATTTCGAGCGCCACGGACGACGTAGGCAGTTTGCAAAGCGACCTGGCCAATGGCGGACGTTCAGACGATACCCTGCCGCTGCTGAAAGGCACCGGAGTCGCAGATTCCACGATCACAATTTACGATGGGGCTACCCCCATAGGCACTGCTACAGTGACGCCGGAAGGAAGCTGGAGTTTTCAGGTCACTCAACCGCTGAGTGAGGGTCCACACGCGCTGTCAGCTATTGCGACAGATAAAGCGGGTAACGCCAGCAGTGCCGGTAATTTCACGCTGACGATTGATACCACGCCGCCAGCCGCCCCTGTTATCACCTCAGCGGAAGGACTTATTGGCAGTGACACAAAACCGCTGGCTAACGGCGGGAGCACCAAAAACGACAACCCCAAGCTGTCAGGCACCGGCGAGCCGGGTGCGACAATTACCGTTTTTGATAATGACGTCCGTCTGGGTACAGCCACCGTGCAGCCAAACGGCACCTGGACCTTTACTCCAACGTTGCTTACAAACGGTCCACACAAATTCACCGCCACAGCGACAGACGTGGCTGGCAACACGGGGATCCCGTCCGCCGGCTTTACGCTGACGGTAGATAACCTGCCGCCCGCGAAGCCAGAGCCGCCAACCATAACCGATGACGTCAATCCGATAACGGGAATTATCACCAACGGCATCACCAACGATACCACGCCAACCTTCAGCGGTACCGGGAGTGCCGGAGATGTTATCGCCATCTATCTTGACGGCAGAACCGAACCGCTAGGCACGGCGACGGTCGGGGCGGATGGTACCTGGAGCTTTACGCCAACCGACCCGATTAATCCGGACAGCTATCAAGTCACCCTCACCGCCACCGATCCGGCGGGCAACGTCAGCCCGCGTTCGGATGCCGTCACCCTGGGCATCGATACGACGCCGTCCGCGCCGCCGGTTATCACCGCGGTTAATGATGACGTCGGCGATGTCAGAGGCGATCTCGCCGCCGGCGCGGTGACGGATGACACCACGCCGACCATCCGCGGAACCGGCTCCAACGGTGACATCATCACCCTGTACAATGGCAGTACGGTAATTGGCACGGCTACCGTTGCAGGCGGCGTCTGGAGTATCACGCCCAACCCGGCGCTGACCAACGGCAGCTACACGCTGACCGCCATCGCCACCGATGCGGCAGGAAATGCCAGCGACGCCTCAAACAGCGTCTCGTTTACGGTGAACAGCACAGCATTGAAGTTGCCCCAGGTCACGGATATTGAAGATGACGCTGGGGTTATTATCGGTTCGCTAACCAACAACAGCGTCACGGACGATACCACCCCGACGATCAGCGGAACCGGTACACCAGGCAGCACGGTCATCATTTTCGATAATGGCACCGTCGTCGCCGAAACCACCGTAGCCGCAAATGGCAGTTGGAGCGTAGACGTTCCCCTGACGGGCGATGGCCCACATCCGCTGACATTCGGCGCGAAGGACGCTGCCGGTAACGTGCTGGCAGCAGGAAACCCCGTGACGTTAATCGTCGATACCTTGCCACCTGCAATGCCAACCGTCAGTGGCGTAGATCCAAACGGTACGCTGGTTAGCGGCACGGCCGAACCGGGCAGTACCGCTATCATTCGCAGCGGCAACACGATTCTCGGTCAGGGTATTGCCGACGACGAGGGAAATTATTCCGTTACCCTCTCACCGGCGCAAACAACCGGTCAGGCACTGGATGCTATCGCCCAGGACCCGGCAGGCAATCAGAGCGATCCCACGCCGTTTAACGCCGCGACGTCCAGCATCCCCCACCCGCCGACGCTGGAAATTGTGGACGACGTCGCCCCAGTCATGGGGGTGATTGGCAGTGGTAAAACTACCAACGACATCCTGCCACTGTTGCAAGGAAAAGCGACTCCAGGTGCAACCGTGAATATTTATATTGATGGCGTATTGCAGCCCACCACAGTGACCGCCGACGCCACCTCCGGCGCATGGAGCTATCAACTGTCCACGCCACTGACAAACGGTACCGCGTATAACTTCACCGTGTCGCAAACAGTAGGTGGTGCAGAGAGCGGTCAATCACCTAATTACACCATCACTATCGATACCGTCGCCCCGCAGGCGCCGATCATTACCAGCATTATTGACGATGTCACGCCCGGTACGGGCACGTTAGACAAAGGACAACTTACCAACGATTCCCGACCAACCTTTAACGGTACCGGCGAAGCAGGCGCAACCATCACTCTCTACGATGGCAACGGTGTCTATGCCACCACCACCGTCAACAGCAGCGGATTCTGGAGCTATACCCCAACCAATGCCCTTGGCGAAGGCCCGCATGACTTCACCGTGCGCGCGACGGACGCCGCAGGCAACCAGGGCGCTGGCTCCGACAGTTTTCGCATTATTGTCGATACCTTAGTCCCGGACGCGCCGTCCATTGTGACGGTGAAGGACAACGTCGGTACGGACCAGACGCTCACCTCCGGGCAGTCGACCAACGACAACACCCCAACACTGGAAGGCGTGACCGAGGCGAATTCGGTCGTCACTATTCTTGATAAAGGGACGGTAATCGGCACCACCACCAGCGACGCAGGCGGTAACTGGAGCTTTACACCTGCCCCAGCGCTAGGTGAAGGCAATCACGCGTTAACCGCTACCGTCACCGATGGCGCGGGCAACATCAGTCCGGCAACGCCGCCGTTCCTGCTGGTTGTCGATACACTGGCGCCAGCCGCGCCAATCATCACCTCGGTGATTGACGACCAACCGGGAAATACCTCACTGACGAACGGGCAACTGACTAACGACGCGCAGCCAACGCTGAACGGCAAAGGGGAAGCCGGGGCGACTATCACGATAAAAGATAAGGGTGTCGAAATAGGTACCGCGCGGGTAGATGAATCCGGCAACTGGACCTTCACACCGGAAAACGCGCTGGGTCAGGGGCAGCATGTCTTCACCGCAACAGCCACAGACCAAGCCGGTAATACGGGTGGGGCCTCCTCCGCCTTTACCCTTGAACTGGATTCCGTTGCCCCGCTGGTGCCGGTCATCAGTAACGTGCAGGACAACACGGCCCCCACCACCGGGCCAATAGGTAACGGCCAGACGACCAACGAAACCCGTCCAGCGCTGAGTGGAACAGGTGAAATCGGCGCAACGATAACTATCCTGAGCGACGGTTTGCCCATTGGCACCACCACTGTCGGTGCAGGCGGCACCTGGAGCTTTACGCCAACGGACGCTCTGAGTAACGGTCCGCATACGCTGACCGCCACCGCCACCGACAGCGCGGGCAATACCAGCCCGGCCTCCAGCGGCTTTACGTTCACGGTTGATACGGTATCACCGAACACGCCGGTTATTACCCAGGTCAGCGATGATGTCGGCCCACTAACAGGAAATCTGAACAACGGTCAGGCGACAAACGATGCGCGCCCTACCCTTAACGGTACGGCGGAGGCCAATTCGACGGTCAAAATCTATGACAACGGCACGCTTATCGACACGGTTTCTGCAGACGGAAACGGCGTATGGAATTTTACACCGGGGAGTGCGCTGGGTAACGGCAATCACGTGTTGACGGTGACATCCACCGACGCGGCCGGCAACGTCAGCGTGTCGTCTGCCGGGTTTGCCCTGATTGTGGATACCGTCGCCCCGCTGGCACCCACCATTATCCAGGCCTTTGATGACGTACAACCGGGCACCGGCACCCTGTCGAGCGGTGCCTGGACCAACGATACCCGCCCCGTGCTGAGCGGTTCTGCGGAGGCCAACGCCCGGATTGCCATTTACGACAACGGCACGCTGCTGACGACAGTTACCGCAACAATAGACGGCACCTGGGAGTTTCTGTCCACTACGCTGGGTAACGGCCAGCATGTCTTTACCGCCATCACCACGGATGCGGCCGGAAACGTCGGCCCGGCGTCAAGCGGATTTATTCTTAACGTTGATACCGTTGCGCCATCAACGCCGATCCTGACCTCGGTGGTGGATGACATCACTGGCGGCGTGTTTAATGCCGCACTGAGCAACGGGCAACTGACCAATGACACCCGCCCTACGCTTAACGGTACCGCCGAAGCGGGCAGCACCGTCAATATTTATGACGGCAGTACGCTACTCGGCACTGCTCTCGTGCAAAGTAACAACAGCTGGTCGTTTACCCCAACGACACCGTTGGGGAATGGTTCGCACACCTTTACCGTCACCGCCACCGACCCCGCGGGCAACACCAGCGGTGCAACGGCGGGCTTTACGATTAACGTGGACACCACCGCCCCCACGCTGCCGTAAATTAGCAGCATTGTTGATGATGTCGGTCCCAATACCGGGTCGATTGGCAACAACCAGCCCACCAATGACGCGCGCCCCACGTTAAACGGCACCACGGAAGCCAATGCCCGGGTTGATATTTATGACAACGGCAACTTTGTCACCAGCGTAACGGCGGATGGCAGCGGCAACTGGAACTACACCCCGTCAACCGCACTGGGTCAAGGCCCCCATTCATTTACTATTACCGCAACGGACAGCGCGGGCAATACCAGCGGCATGTCGGCTGCCGCGTCGATTGTGGTCGATACCGTCGCTCCGGGTATTCCCACCGCTCTGGCGGTTAACGCCAACGGTACTGTGCTGACCGGCGTTGCGGAAGCCAACAGCACGGTGATCGTCACGACCAGCAGCGGCACCGTGCTCGGCACCGCCACGGCCAACGCCGCCGGCAACTTCACCTTTACCCTCAACCCGCCGCAGATCAGCGGACAAACGCTGCAGGTTAGCGCGCAGGATGCCGCCGGGAATACCGGCACGTCAGGCAACGCGCTGGCCCCGTTTACCGGGGTGCCACCCGCACCGATTATCGCCAGCGTTTTTGATGACATTGGTACGGTCACTGGCAATGTCGCCGCCGGAAAAACCACCAATGACACCCGTCCGATGCTCAGCGGCACGGCACAGGCTAACGCCGTCGTCAGCCTGTACAACAACGGAACATTGATGGGCACCACAACCGCGGACGGCAACGGACTGTGGAGCTTTACCCCCTCCGGCGCGCTCAGTGAAGGCGACCACGCGTTTACCGCCAGTGCGGCTAACGCCAACGGTTCCGGCGTATTGTCTGGCGCGTTTAACGTCATTGTCGATACCACGCCACCGCCGCCGCCATCGGTGCTGATCAGCGCCGACGGCGGCACAGTCAGCGGCATCGCCGAAGCAGGCAGTACGGTCACTATCTCCTTGCCCGGAGGCGGCAGCATTACGGCGGTCGCCAACAGCAGCGGGGTCTACAGCGTCACCCTGCCGGTACGCCAGATTGAGGGCCAGTCGTTGTCCGCTACTGCGACCGACGCGGCAGGCAACATCTCAACGCCGACCAGCATCCTCGCACCGGTCTTACCGCTGCTGGCTGAAGACAACGTCACTCGTCTGGCGCTACAAACCGACTTCACGGTCACCAACGAGCACAAAAGCGATTATGGCTTCCTGCTGGTCGGTGCGGTGGAAAATGTGCTGAAGGTACTGGGAGACAACACTGCACTCGTCAACTTCAACATTCAGACCGGCGGCAGCGGCACCATCACCATCAACGCGGCAGCAACCGGCATTGTGCTGTCGCTGCTGAGTACCATGGAGATTGTTATCCAGCGCTTTGACTCCACGCTCAACGCCTGGGTGACGGTGGTCGATACCGGTCAAGCCGATTTTGCCGACCTGCTGACGCTCAGCGCCTCCGGCGTAACGCTCAACTATGGCGGGCTTACCGGTGGGGACTACCGTGTCGTCAGCTACAACACCAGCCTGCTGGCGACCGGGGCCTTCACCAGTCTGGACGTGGCGGTGGTCAAAACCAGCGCCGGATCGATCACTGGTGGCACCAGCGAATCCGGCAATATCATCACCGATACTGACCCCACCAACGGGCAGGATAACGCCCCATCCGGCACGCGGGTGACGTCGATTACCGATGGCAACGGCAATGTGGTGAACATTCCGCTGGGCGGGGCTGATGTGCAGGGTAAATACGGCACCCTGCATATTAATCAGGACGGGAGTTATACCTACACTCTTACCGATAAATCCGCCTCGGTATACGGTCGCTCCGAAAGCTTCACCTATACGCTGACGCACGGTAACGACCACTCTTCGGCAAAACTGGTGGTGGCGTTGGGCCAGGGTCCGACGGCCAGTACGGTAACAGCGGCAGACGATGTCGCCTCACTGACCTACGGCACCGAGGTCAGCGTGGTCGACCACGGACCATCAAAACAAACCGGCTTTACGCTCGCCAGCGTAGGCCTGGGGAATGTGCTGGACGTCAGTCTGGTCGACGGGTTAACCAACCCCATCAAATTCAACGTTGAAGATGGCGCCACCCGCACGCTGACGATTCAGGCCGACGTTCTCGGCGTAACGCTCGGCGGCTTTGATCTGTACGTCTACCGTTTTAATGACGCTATTCAGCAATACGAGCAGTATCGGGTACAACCCAACTGGGTCACGGCAGTATTGGGTGGAAAATCAAAAGATTTCACCATCACGCTGCCGGGCGGTGACTACCTGTTCCTGCTGAACGCCGGCGGCGGTCTGGCGCTGTTGACCAGCTACACCCTGAATATTCAGGCCGATCACACCTATGCGGTGGACAGTCTGAGTGCCTCAACCAACGGTAATATTCTGGCCAATGATTCCGCGCCCGCCGGTACGGTTATCACCGACGTGAACGGCGTCGCAGTCAATTTAACAGGCACAACCCGTATTGAGGGACAGTACGGCACACTCACTATCGATGCGAAGGGGAACTACAGCTACACGCTGAAAAGCGGACTGGGCGCGGACAGCATCAATACGCCGGACAGCTTTGTGTATACGGTCAAGGCGCAAAATGGCGATACCGGCAGCGCGTCGCTGAACATCAAACCAACCCCGCAGGCGCTGGACGCGGTAAACGACACCAGCAGCCAGATGGCGGTCACGACGTTGCAGGATACGTCTCAGCCCTTTAGTGATTCCAGCGTGGGATCGGCCAGTTGGACCACTGTGCTGGGACCCAGCTCGAAAAGTGGTACCGGAACAGTTGAAGTCGCAGCGGGTACAGCGGTGCAAAACGTGGTGCTGCATTTTAACGTGGCATCAGGGCTGACGCTGGGTGGGCTGAACGTGACCTGGGCGCTGTACGACAGCAATGGCGTTAAAGTTGCCGGGGATACCTTCAACGGCGGGCTCCTAATCGGCGGCAATCTTGATATTGCCCTGAACGGACTGGTGCTACATGCCGGGAACTATCGCCTCGACTATACCGGCAACGCGGGTGCGCTGGGGCTAGGCACCATCACCATCACCCCCAGCGTGAAAGGGACAATAGTCGATCTCGATAACTTCGAAACCGCGGGCGTCAATAGCGTCACCGGCAACATCTATGACGGCGACCATATCGCCAGCGTCCATACCCTGCTGACGGTAAACGGCGCGGGCGGCAGTTCCGTCACGCTGGATCCGTTGGGCAGCAGCACCGCCAGCGCCACGATCAATGGACTGTACGGCAAACTGACAATCGGCATTGATGGGCATTACACCTATACCCTCAACAGCGATGTCTCACTGGAATCCATCAAGACCAAAGAGACATTCAACTACACCCTTAACGACCAAAAAGGACATACCGATAGCGCCACGTTGACCATCGATATGAATCCACAGGTGATCAGCACCGCGGAGGCCGATCGGGTTATCGGCAGCGCGTACGGCGATACGCTGATTTACCACCTGCTCAGCGCCAATAACGCAACCGGCGGCAACGGAACCGCGGACACCTGGAGCAACTTCTCGCTGGCGCAGGGTGACAAAATCGATATCGGCGACCTGCTGGTGGGCTGGAACGGGCAGAACGCCACGCTCGGCAATTATCTCACCGTATCCACCAGCGGTAACAACACCGTGGTGTCCATCGACCGCGACGGTACGGGCGCCACCTATCAATCAACCAGCCTTGTGACACTGGAGAACGTCCACACCACGCTCGATGAGCTGATCCAACAAAATCATATTGTGACCTGACGTGAGCACCAAAACGCCATAACAACAGCCCCGGATGCTATGACGTCCGGGGCAATAACAGTCGTCACTGCCGTATTTTGAAAGGGATATACGATGAGAAATGTCGCCTCTGTTACGTTGCTGCTGGCATTCACGCTCTGTTCCTTACAGGTGAATGCCGAAGATGAACCGCAAATCATTACGCCGGAAGGGCTGGCCACCAGCCAGATGCTCCCCTCTCTGGATGGATCGGTGGCCGAACTCCCGCTGAGCGCCGCCGCGCCCGGCAACCTGACACTTAACGATGCGGTAAGCCGCGCCGTAAGCTGGCATCCTGCGATCCGTGAATCGATCGGCAAACTGCTCTCGCAAAATGAGCAGATCGACGTGGCGAAATCCAAATACTATCCGCAGGTCACGGCCGGGGTGAACAACGGCTACAGCAATACCTATAACGATCATGGTTTCAGCCCGTCGCTGGTGATCTCGGTCTCGCAAATGCTGTATGACTTTGGCAAAGTCGCCAGTCAGGTACGCGCCGAGACTGCGGGGGCCGCCCAGCAGCAGGCTAACGTCTTACTCAGCATTGACACCGTCGCCCACGAAACTGCCAACGCCATTGTGTAGGTACAGTCCTGGCAGCAAATGGTCGACGCCGCCGAAGCGCAACTCTCCGCCCTGAACGGCATTGGCAGGCTGACCCGGCAACGCAACGATGAAGGAGCCACGTCACTCTCTGACGTGGTACAAACTGACGCGCGTATCGAATCCGCTCGTTCGCAGCTGGCGCAGTATCAGGCGAACCTCGACAGCAGCAAGGCGACACTGATGAGCTTTCTTGGCTGGAATTCGCTCAACGGCGTCAGCAACGCGTTTCCGGTGAAACTGGACAGCAGCTGCGACATCACCAAGCCTGATGACAGGCTGGTACCCGCGGTGCTGGCAGCCTGGGCGCAGGCTAATGTCGCACAGGCCAATCTGGATTACGCCAACGCGCAGATGACGCCCACTATCTCGCTTGAGCCTTCCGTGCAGCACTATCTCAATGACAAATATCCCAGCCATGAGGTGCTCGACAAAACGCAGTACTCCACGTGGGTGAAAGTCGAGATGCCGCTGTATCAGGGAGGCGGACTCACCGCCCGGCGCAACGCCGCAGGTCATGCGGTAGACTCGGCACAGTATTCCATCCAGCGCACCCGCCTTGACGTGCGCCAGAAACTGCTCGAATCCCGCAGCCAGGCGATGAGTCTTGCCACCGCCTTGCAGATCCTGCGCCGCCAGCAACGACTGAGCGAACGCACGCGCGAACTGTATCAACAGCAATATCTGGATCTCGGCTCTCGTCCGCTGCTCGACGTGCTTAATGCCGAGCAGGAGGTGTATCAGGCCCGCTTTGCCGAACTGCAAACCCAAAGCCAGCTTCGTCAACTCCAGCTGAACTGCCTCTACAATACCGGCACGTTGCGCCAGGCGTTCGCCCTCAACAATCGCAGCATCCAGTCAGTGGAGATCCAGCTATGAGCCACGTCGAGCCGGGTGCAGAAGAGACGATTAGCGAGTCCGCCCTGAACCTGTGGGCGCAGGCCATTAGCCACATTGCCAGCCACTATCGCGTCACCTGCTCGCCCGGCGCGATTCAGGCCAACGCTCCGTGGTTTGCCGGAAAAAATAAGCCCCTCGCCCTGACGCAACTCGCGCGCCAGGCGGGGCTGTCGTTTCATGCGCTGGATACCACAAAACAGCTGTTCAGCCAGTGGCGTTTACCGGTTGTGGCGGAGCTACGCGACGGCCAAATTATGGTAATAGAGCACTTCAACGGTAACGATGCGCTGGATGTGTTTATCATCGCCGAAGAAGGCCAGCGCAACCGGCTGGCGATTGCCGAGCTGCTGCCGGAGATCCACACCATTACCGCCCTGCGCCCGCTGTCGGCGCTCAAAGACAGTCGGGTCGACCGCTATGTTTCGCGCTTTAAGCCGGACTGGATGCGCGACCTGGTGCTCCAGGACATCCGGCCTTACCTGCCGGTGATGGTAGCCGCGTTCCTGATTAACGTTCTGTCGCTCGCCGGGATTATCTTCTCGATGCAGGTTTACGACCGGGTGATCCCGGCCCAGTCGTATCCCACGCTGTATGTGCTCTCGACCGGCGTGCTGGTGGCGGTGCTGTTCGGCTTTTTACTGCGCGAAGCCCGTACCCATATCATGGATGTACTCGGCAAGCGCGCCGATATGCGCATTTCCGATCGCGTGTTCGGCCACGCACTGCGCCTGCGTAACAGCGCCATCCCCCGCTCCACCGGCAGCTTTATTTCCCAGCTCCGCGAACTGGAGCAGGTACGGGAGATGATCACCTCCTCAACCCTGTCGACCCTTGTCGATCTGCCCTTTTTCTTTTTGTTTATCGTCGTGATGGCCTGCATCGCCCCGCAGCTTGCGTGGATAGCGCCCGTCGCTGCGATCCTGATGATCCTGCCTGGCCTGCTGTTACAGAAGAAGCTGGCTATGCTCGCCAACCAGGCTGCACACGAGTCCACGCTGCGTAACGCGGTGCTGGTCGAAAGCGTACAGGGGCTGGAGGACATCAAGCTGATGCAGGCGGAGAACCGCTTTTTGCAGCAGTGGAACAGCTACATCCGCATTACCGGCGAGTCCGGACTGCGCACGCGCAAGCTGACTCAGGGGCTGATTGGCTGGGGCATGTCGGTACAAAGTCTGGTCTACGCTGCGATTATTATGTTCGGTGCGCCGATGGTTATCGAAGGCACCATGACTACCGGCGCGGTCGTGGCGGCCTCAATGCTCGGCTCAAGAATGATTGCCCCGATGGCAAATCTATGCGGCGTTTTGGCGCGCTGGCAGCAGGTCAAGGCAGCGAAGACGGGGCTGGACAGCATTATGCAACTCCCCACCGAAACCCAGCACGATGAGAATCGGGTGCATCAGGAAATCTTTCGCGGGCACTATCTGTTTGAGAACGCCCACTTTCGCTACCACAGCGACGATCAGCAGGTGCCGCTGCGCATCGCCCGCCTCGAGGTGAGGCCAGGGGAACGCATCGCCATCCTCGGGCGTAACGGCGCGGGGAAATCCACCCTGCTACAGGCCATGGCGGGCAGCGTGGAGCTTATCCAGGGCGACGTCCGGCTCGATAACCTGAGCCTGGCGCAGATCGATATGGCCGATTTACGCCGCAACATCGGCTTTCTCAGCCAAAATGCACGCCTGTTTTTTGGCACGCTGCGTGAGAACCTGACCCTCGGCGCGCCGCATGCCAGTGATGCGCAGATATTCGACGCGCTGGAAGTCAGCGGCGCAGCCACCTTTGTTAAACACCTCGCCAAAGGGCTGGGACACCCGATTATGGAAGGCGGTAACGGCCTCTCCGGCGGGCAGCGGCAATCCATTCTGCTGGCAAGAATGCTGCTGCGCTCGCCCAATATTGTGCTGCTCGACGAACCCAGCGCCTCGCTGGATGAACATACCGAGCGGGAGTTTATTCAACGGCTAAACCAGTGGCTCGGCAACCGCACGCTGATCGTCGCCACCCATCGCGTGCCGGTTCTGGAACTGGTCGAGCGCGTGGTGGTGTTAAAAGAAGGTCAACTGGTGATGGATGCCCCGAAAGCACAGGCGCTGAACGCGAGTCGCGCGCCTGCACAGACTCACGGCCGGGAGTGGAAAAATGAAAACCAATCCGCATGATGCCGCCATGGACGACCTCGACATCCACCACGAACAGCGCTTTTCCGGTGCCAGCCGTATTATCCTGCTCAGCACGCTGCTGTTTGCCATCCTGGGCATCTGGGCATACTTCGGGACGCTGGATGAAGTCTCCACCGGCAGCGGCAAAGTGATCCCCAGCTCGCGCGAACAGGTGTTGCAGTCGCTTGACGGCGGGATCCTCGCCGAACTGACGGTGCGCGAAGGAGACAAAGTACAGGCCAATCAGGTAGTGGCCCGTCTCGACCCGACCCGCTCGGAATCTAACGTCGGCGAAAGCGCCGCCCGATACCGCGCCTCGCTGGCCTCCAGCGCGCGACTCAATGCCGAAGTCAACGATCTGCCGCTGACCTTTCCCGATGCACTGAACGCCTGGCCCGACCTTATCGCCTCCGAAACCCGGCTGTATAAAAGCCGTCGGGCGCAGCTTGCCGACGCAATGGTTGAACTCCAGGATGCGCTGGTCTCGGTAAATAAAGAGCTGGCAATCACCCAGCGGCTGGAGAAAAGCGGCGCCGCCAGCCATGTGGAAGTGCTGCGTCTGCAGCGACAAAAAAGCGACCTCGGACTAAAAATCACCGACCTGCGCTCGCAGTATTACGTGCAGGCGCGGGAAGCACTGTCAAAAGCCAACGCCGAAGTGGATATGCTGGCGGCCATTTTGAAAGGACGCGAAGATTCCGTCACCCGCCTGACCGTCCGCGCCCCGATGCGCGGCATCGTGAAAAACATCCAGGTCACCACCATTGGCGGCGTGATCCCGCCCAACGGCGAGATGATGGAGATTGTACCGGTCGACGATCACCTGCTGATAGAAACACGCCTGTCACCGCGCGATATCGCCTTTATTCACCCCGGACAGCGGGCACTGGTGAAAATCACCGCCTATGACTACGCCATCTACGGCGGACTGGAAGGCGTGGTCGAAACCATCTCCCCGGACACCATTCAGGACAAAGTAAAGCCCGAAGTCTTCTACTACCGCGTGTTTATCCGCACCCATCAGGACTATTTGCAGAACAAACGGGGGCGTCATTTCTCGATCGTTCCGGGCATGATTGCCAGCGTGGATATCAAAACCGGTGAAAAAACCATCGTCGACTATTTAATCAAACCGTTTAATCGCGCAAAAGAAGCGCTACGGGAGCGCTAAATCGTTGAGGATAAGGGGTTGCAGGGGCTGGTCACGCGTGTCACAAGTCTGTTATACTTGCCTTAACACATTGGGGCTGATTCTGGATTCGACGGGATTTGCGAAACCCAAGGTGCATGCCGAGGGGCGGTTGGCCTCGTAAAAAGCCGCAAAAAAATAGTCGCAAACGACGAAAACTACGCTTTAGCAGCTTAATAACCTGCTAAGAGCCCTCTCTCCCTAGCTTCCGCTCTTAAGACGGGGATAAAGAGAGGTCAAACCCAAAAGAGATCGCGCGGATGTCCTGCCTGGGGCTGAAGTGCTAAAACTAATCAGGCTAGTTCGTTAGTGGCGTGTCTGTCCGCAGCTGGCGTGCGAATGTAAAGACTGACTAAGCATGTAGTGCCGAGGATGTAGGAATTTCGGACGCGGGTTCAACTCCCGCCAGCTC
>NZ_SZWV01000043.1:76708-114370 GCF_005280945.1 Citrobacter sp. wls718 | reverse complement strand
GTCCCGTCCGTTCCGCCACTTATTGAAAGCCCTGAGTTAACGCTCAGGGCTTTTTCTTTTGCTGTCATTCAATTATTGCTAAATCTGCAAAAATCCTCTGCGTTATACGCTCTTTTTATCTACACGTTAGAAGGCCATACTCCTCCGACTAACGAAGACTGTGATTAAAAAGAGGAAATTTATGACTATCCCTGCATTCGGTTTAGGTACTTTTCGCCTGAAAGACGACGTCGTTATCGCTTCTGTTAAAACAGCTCTGGAACTGGGCTATCGTGCCGTCGATACCGCACAAATCTATGATAACGAAGCCGCGGTTGGTCAGGCGATTGCTGAAAGTGGTGTGCCGCGCAGTGAGCTGTATATCACCACCAAGATTTGGATTGAGAATCTCAGCGAAGAAAAACTGATCCCGAGCCTGAAAGAGAGTTTGAAGAAACTGCGTACCAATTACGTTGATCTGACGCTGATCCATTGGCCTTCACCAAACGATGCGGTTTCTGTTGAAGAATTTATGCATGCATTACTGGAAGCTAAAGCACAGGGCCTGACTCGCGAAATTGGTATCTCTAACTTTACCATTCCGCTAATGGAAAGAGCCATTGCTGCAGTGGGCGTAGAGAACATCGCGACCAACCAGATTGAGCTGTCCCCGTATCTGCAAAGCCGTCAGGTGGTTGACTGGGCCAAAGCGCACGGTATTCACATCACGTCTTACATGACGCTGGCATACGGTAAGGCACTGAAAGATGAAGTCATTGCCGGTATTGCCGCGAAACATAATGCGACACCGGCTCAGGTGATTCTGGCATGGGCGATGGGTGATGGATACTCGGTGATCCCTTCTTCGACCAAGCGAGAAAACCTGGCCAGTAACCTGCTGGCGCTGGATCTGCGTCTGGATGCTGAAGACAACGCGGCGATCGCGGTGCTGGACTGCAACGATCGTCTGGTTAGCCCGGAAGGTCTGGCACCCGAGTGGGACTAATGACCTGACCCTGCGACCCCCTGTGCCCTTTAACCCTCTTTCACAGCTCCTGCGGGAGCTGTTCTTATATGTTCACTCAAAAAGTCGATAAATGCCCGAATGCGAGTACTTACTGCCCGATCGCTGTAGTAAACAGCGCTGAACGGCATCTCTACTGGCAGGCGTTTATCCGCCAACAATTCGACCAGTTCACCTCGTGCGATCTCCTTATCAATCATATAATCTGAAAGACAGGCAATACCGTTTCCGCTCAGACAAAGTTGTTTTAGCGTTTCGCCGCTGTTAGAAGATAGTCCGCATTCAGCCTCATGAAGCTGCCCATCGCTGCATGCAATCGGCCAGGTATTGAGTGAAACCGGTTCAGAAAAACCGAGACACAGGTGCTGCTTAAGCGCTTCGACGCTCTCTGGAACACCAAATTTCGCAATATAGTCAGGCGAAGCAATAATCTTACGATAGCTGGTAAACAATGGACGTGCGCGTAGGCTCGAGTCAGTCAGCGTGCCTGCACGTATAGCTACATCCACTTTTCGTTCAATAAGATTGATGAACGTCTCTGAAGAGACCAGCGACAGCGTCATCTCAGGATAGCGTTCGCGGAAGGGCTTGATGAGCGGAATCAGGAAATGCAGCATAACCGGCGTTGCGGCGTCAATGCGCAGCAAGCCACGCGGCGTATTGCGAGACTCCATAATTTCCGTCTCTGCGGCGGCCATTTCCTGCAAGATTAGCTGTACGCGCCTGAAGTAACGTTCACCTTCCTCGGTCAGGCTTAGCTGTCGGGTGGTCCGATTGAGCAAGCTGACGCCCAGTTTCATCTCCAGTTTTTTTACGGCCCGACTGACGGCAGAATTGGCCTGTCCCAACTGCTCTGCGGCGCGGCTAAAGCTACCGCTTTCCACAACAGCCACAAAAATCGCCAGTTCTTCTGAGGTTGCTTTCATTTTTGCACCTGAAGCAAAATTATATTGAGATTTTGAATATTTTTGTTATTAAAGCATCCCGGCATACTGCATGTCATCTGATTACTGATGATATGGAGTTTATTTATGCCACTCGCTTTATTCGCACTGACTATAAGTGCCTTCGCCATTGGCACGACCGAATTTGTGATTGTCGGCCTGGTACCGACTATTGCTGAACAACTGGCCATCTCTTTGCCTTCTGCGGGGATGCTGGTTTCAATTTATGCGCTGGGGGTGGCGATTGGCGCACCAGTGCTGACCGCTCTGACAGGGAGCCTGCCGCGTAAACAGCTGCTGGTTGCGCTGATGGTGCTGTTTACTGCCGGTAATTTGCTGGCTTGGCAGGCTCCGGGCTATATGACCTTAATTGTCGCCCGTCTGTTGACCGGTCTTGCACACGGCGTGTTCTTCTCGATTGGTTCAACCATTGCAACAAGTCTGGTGCCTAAAGAGAAAGCGGCTTCGGCCATCGCCATTATGTTTGGCGGTTTAACGGTGGCCCTGGTGACGGGCGTCCCGCTGGGCACATTTATCGGTCAGCATTTTGGTTGGCGTGAAACCTTCCTCGCAGTCTCAATGCTGGGCGTCATTGCGCTAATTAGCAGCCAGTTGCTGATCCCGGCGAATATTCCAGGTCGGGCTGCCGCCAGCATCCGCGATCAGGTGAAAGTCTTAACCCATCCTCGTCTGCTGTTGATTTATGCGGTTACGGCGCTGGGCTATGGTGGCGTCTTTACGGCGTTTACCTTCCTTGCACCGATGATGCAGGACCTGGCCGGATTCTCCCCGACAGCGGTAAGTTGGATCTTATTGGGATACGGCGTCTCTGTGGCTATCGGTAATATCTGGGGCGGTAAACTGGCGGATAAACATGGTGCAGTCCCTGCATTGAAGTTCATTTTTGCTGCACTGTTTGTTCTGCTGATGCTATTCCAGTTAACGGCATCCACGCAGTACGCGGCGCTGGCAACGATATTAGTGATGGGGATCTTTGCCTTTGGTAACGTACCGGGATTACAGGTTTATGTTGTGCAGAAAGCGGAACAATTTACCCCCAATGCAGTTGATGTCGCCTCCGGACTGAACATTGCGGCGTTTAACGTCGGTATTGCACTGGGTTCGGTGATTGGCGGGCAAACGGTAGAGCATTATGGCTTAGCGCAGACGCCGTGGATTGGCGCGCTTATCGTACTGGCTGCTTTCTTACTGATGGGCATCAGCGGTCGTCTTGATAAACCTGCGCGGATCACGCTGGGATAACTCATTGATGTAAGTACCCACTTACAAAACAAACTGCAATTGCTCGTTGAAAGTAAGCCTTAAAGTCCCTATAACTGAAGAACCAGTCCGGCTGCGGACTGGTTGACGTTACAGAGGTTTGAAAGTCTACAGTGCGAAAAAACACCTATGCTATGCGCTATGTTGCCGGACAACCCGTTGAGCGGATCTTACCGCCACGGTCGTTTGCGCATATTGGTCAGGCATTACCCGCCGGCGTTCCCTTAAGCAGTGAAGACCGTATTCGCGTGCTGGTGTGGAATATTTTTAAACAGCAGCGGGCAGAATGGTTGTCGGTGCTGAAGAACTTTGGCAAAGACGCGCATCTGGTGTTATTGCAGGAAGCCCAAACCACGCCGGAACTGGTGCAGTTTGCGACCGCTAACTATCTTGCTGCCGATCAGGTTCCCGCCTTTGTGCTGCCTCAGCACCCCTCTGGCGTCATGACGCTGTCGGCGGCACATCCTGTTTACTGCTGCCCTCTACGCGAACGTGAGCCTATTTTACGGCTGGCAAAGTCGGCGCTGGTGACGGTATATCCCCTGCCAGACTCACGTTTATTGATGGTGGTGAACATCCACGCGGTTAACTTCAGCCTCGGGGTGGATGTCTATAGTAAGCAGTTACTTCCCATTGGCGATCAGATTGCTCATCACAGCGGCCCGGTGATTATGGCCGGTGATTTCAACGCCTGGAGCCGTCGACGGATGAATGCGTTGTACCGTTTCGCCCGTGAAATGTCGCTACGCCAGGTGCGCTTTACCGACGATCAGCGCCGACGCGCGTTTGGTCGCCCGCTCGATTTTGTGTTCTATCGTGGTTTGAACGTCAGTGAAGCCTCTGTGCTGGTGACGCGCGCATCCGATCACAATCCACTACTCGTTGAATTTAGTCCCGGCAAGCCTGAACAATAAAGGTGTGTCAGGTCTGCCGTGGGGCAGGCCTGTTAGGGTGCTGTCCTTTATCTTTCACCACAACCGAAGGACAACACAATGACTACACGCTCTCATCATGACAACGTCGAAAAGCAGTTTGGCTCGCAAGCGAATGCCTATTTAACCAGCACGGTACACGCCTCTGGCCGTGATTTACAACGGCTGGCGGAAAGGCTGTCGGCATTTCCACAGGCCAGCGTTCTCGACATGGGATGTGGTGCGGGACACGCCAGCTTTGCGGCGGCACATCAGGTAAAACAGGTCGTGGCGTATGATTTATCGGCGCAGATGCTCGACGTGGTCGCGCAGGCGGCAAAAGAGAAGGGATTAGACAATATCGCTACCCGGCAAGGATATGCCGAAAGCCTGCCGTTTGAGGATGGCTCTTTTGATGTGGTGATTAGCCGCTATTCTGCGCATCACTGGCATGATGTCGGACGCGCGCTGCGAGAAGTGAATCGTGTATTGAAACCTGGCGGTGTGGTGATTGTGATGGATGTCATGTCACCTGGGCACCCGGTGCGGGACATCTGGCTGCAAACCGTTGAAGCGTTACGCGATACCTCACATGTGCGCAACTATTCCAGCGGTGAGTGGCTGTCATTGATGAATGATGCCAATCTGATTGCCGATACGGTGTTGACGGACCGCCTGCCGCTGGCGTTTAGCTCATGGGTCGCGCGGATGCGTACTCCGCAGGTGTTGATTGACGCGGTTCGTTTATACCAGCAGAGTGCGTCTGCCGAAGTGCAGGCCTACTTCGCGTTACAGCAGGACGGGTCGTTCACCAGTGACACGATTATGGTTGAGGCGCATAAAGCGGCATAAATAAAAAAGCACTGGGGGGAAACCAGTGCCTTAATGTTTATCCTGCTATCAGGAGTCCGGCATACCGTTGTTTTTCACAAACAACGTCAGCTGATCGCCCGGCTGCAGATTGTCGGTATCGTTATTCCAGCGCATCACATCCTTGATGTTGACCCCGTGACGTTTAGCTATGCTCGAAAGCGAATCGCCCTTACGTACACGATAGGTAATGCTATCGCTGTTTTTAGCCAGTCGCTGCGCGCTGGTGCCTGCACCTACGGTCAAGCTTTGGCCCACTTTCAGAGTCGAACTACGCAGATTATTCCACTGCTTTAGCTCATTCGCATTCACGCCAAGACGTGAAGCGATGCCGGAAAGCGTATCGCCAGAGCGAACCTTGTAGCTACGGCTGTTCAGCGGCGTGTTATCCGCGACCAGCGTTGACTGTACGGCTGCAATTTCGCCTGACGCCAGGGACTCACGCAGTTTCTCCGCGTGCTTCTTTGGCACCATCACATATTGCGGGCCGCTGACACCCAACGTGGAGCCTTTCACGCCAGCATTGAAGGTCTTCAGCTTGCTGACGGAAATACCCGCCATATCGGCAACCTGAGCCATCTCAACCGGGCTGTTCAAGCGAACACGTGCCAACGCGCGGCTTTCGTCTGTGGTTGGCAGACGCACGCCATAACGCTTGCTGTTCTTGAGAATATCACTCAATGCCAGCATTTTGGGCACATACTGCTTCGTTTCCTGAGGCAGAGGGAGTGACCAAAAATCGGTGGGCTTGCCACGAGATTTGTTCGCTTTCATTGCCTTCATCACGCGACCTTCACCGCTATTATAAGCAGCAACGGTCAGCAGCCAGTCGCCATCAAACATCTTGTTCAGACGCTGCATCATGTCCAACGCGGCAGTGGTGGAAGCCACAATGTCGCGACGTGCATCATAATTGCGGGTCTGCTTTAAACCATAATTGCGCCCCGTGCTCGGAATGATCTGCCAAATGCCTGCGGCATTGGCGCCAGACGTTGCGTGAGGATCAAAAGCGCTCTCCACTATGGGTAGGAGTACCAGCTCCATCGGCATGTTACGTTTCTTAACTTGCCCGGCTATCCAGTACATATACGGCTCTGCCCGTAACGTTACATCGTGGAGATAGCTCTTATTGCGTAAATACTTCTGTTTCTGTTCGCGAATCCGGTTGTTTTCCGGAATTCCCATCTTTAGCTCGTCACCAATGAAAGCCCACAAATCCTGATCGGCGGCGATAGATGTCCCATCGTCCATCCAGCGCGCCTGGCTTGTAAACTTTCCTGCTTCCCCTTGACCAGCTGCAGAAAGGCTCTGTGCGTGTTGTTGGACGTTACCAGTATTCTGGCACCCAACAAGCAGGACAGAGGCGAGTAATATCGCTTTTGCCTTCATGTGTGTGTCAATAGTTGCTTAAAAGACGACCGATCATAACGGCGAAGTTTTCAAAAGGCAACCCAGAATTGTCAGAACGTATCTTTCTTTGACCTTAACCACGCAAAACGCGCTTCAGGTTGTTGCAATATTGTTTCTTTGTTTATTTCATTAATTAAATCAATATCTTCCGTTCTTAAAAAAATATTATTTCTGCGCTCATTTTTCAGAATTACGGGTAGTGTCATTTGGTTTTTTACGCGTAACTCATTAACTTTACGATAATAATCATTTATGGACGGATCGTGCGGGAGGATGCTTAAGGCAAACTTCATATTTGCTAAAGTGTACTCATGTGCGCAACAAATTAACGTATCATCAGGAAGGGCACTTATTTTTTTAAGTGATTGATACATTTGTAATGTTGTGCCTTCAAAAAGCCGGCCGCAACCGCCGGAAAACAGCGTGTCGCCGCAAAACAGATAAGGATGGCTGAAGTAACAGATATGTCCTAAAGTGTGACCTGGCGTGGCAAATACGCTAAATTCATGCCCTAAAACGAGTGCGATGTCACCCTCTTCGACTACACGTGTGGTTCCCTTATCTTGTGTTTCAGCAGGTCCATAGACCACTATTTGTGGAAAGCGCTGCACAAGTTCTTTCACGCCGCCAACGTGATCATGATGGTGGTGGGTAAGTAAAATAGCCTCTGGCACCCAGTTGTGCTCAGCAATGGCTTGTAGCACCGGAGCCGCCTCGCCAGGATCGACAATCAGGCAATGATTCTCATTATTGGTCAGGACCCAGATGTAATTGTCATCAAAGGCGGGAATACTGTTAAGATTCATAAATTACCTCTCAATGCGAAACGGAAGGTTGTGATGAAACCGGCAAGGCTCCCTCAAACTGTCGTAGCGCCCGTGAGCTGGGATGATTTACCCTGGGGCGAACACTATCGTGAGGCGCTGGAGTATCAGCTTAACCCGTGGTTTGCAAAAATGTACGGTTTTCATCTGCTTAAGATTGGTAATTTAAGCGCAGAAATCAATTCCGAAGCGTGCGCGGTTTCTCATCAAGTCAATGTTTCTTCGCAAGGCTCGCCGATGCAGGTGCTGGCGGATCCTCTGCATCTTCCCTTTGCCGATAAATCTGTTGATGTGTGCCTGCTGGCGCATACGCTGCCGTGGTGCTCCGATCCGCATCGCTTACTGCGCGAGGCCGATCGTGTGCTTATCGATGACGGCTGGTTAATACTGAGCGGATTCAACCCGGTCAGCCTGATGGGCCTGCGCAAGCTGGTACCGGTATTACGTAAAACATCACCTTACAACAGCCGGATGTTTACGCTGATGCGCCAACTGGACTGGCTTTCGTTGCTGAATTTCGAAGTGCTGCACGTCAGCCGTTTTCACGTTTTGCCCTGGAAGAAGCACGGGGGAAAAATGTTAAGTGCGCATATTCCGGCGTTGGGATGTATGCAGCTGGTGGTCGCGCGCAAGCGAACTATCCCGCTTACGCTTAACCCAATGAAACAAAACAAAAGCAAAGCGCGTATCCGCCAGGCCGTTGGTGCAACCCGGCAATACCGTAAACCGGACGCTTAAGCTTCGGGTTGATACCCAACATCATCCTGTGTAGGACTCATCGCCGCGGCGCGGGCAAGCTCGTCGCAGCGTTCGTTTTCCGGGTGGCCAGCGTGGCCTTTGACCCATTCCCACTTGATTTGGTGCTGACCCAGCGCCGAATCCAGGCGTTTCCAGAGATCGACATTCTTGACCGGTTTTTTGTCTGCGGTTTTCCAGCCGCGTTTTTTCCAGTTGTGGATCCACTGGGTAATACCCTGGCGCACATACTGGCTGTCGGTACTGAGCACCACTTCACATTGTTCTTTAAGTGCTTCCAGCGCGACGATAGCCGCCATTAGCTCCATGCGATTGTTGGTGGTGAGGTTGTATCCTTCGCTAAAGGTTTTTTCTCGCCCGCGAAAGCGTAAAATTGCCCCGTAGCCGCCGGGCCCTGGATTTCCCAGGCAAGAACCGTCGGTGAAAATTTCTACCTGTTTAAGCATCTCTGGTAGACTTCCTGTTTTAGAGATCGATATAAACGATAAGTCTGACATAAATGACCGCTATGAGCACTGGAATTACACGGCAGATCGTCCTCGATACCGAAACCACCGGTATGAACCAGATCGGTGCCCACTACGAAGGCCACAAGATTATTGAGATCGGTGCGGTTGAAGTGGTGAACCGACGCCTGACCGGCAATAACTTTCACGTTTACCTGAAGCCCGATCGGCTGGTGGACCCGGAAGCGTTTGGCGTACACGGCATCGCGGATGAATTCCTGCTCGATAAGCCCACTTTTGCTGATGTTGCCGATGAGTTTCTTGACTACATCCGCGGTGCGGAGCTGGTCATCCATAACGCATCGTTTGATATCGGCTTTATGGATTATGAGTTTGCAAAGCTCCATCGCGATATCCCGAAAACGAACACCTTCTGTAAAGTGACCGATAGCCTGGCGCTGGCGAGGAAGATGTTTCCTGGCAAGCGTAACAGCCTTGATGCACTATGCTCGCGTTATGAGATAGACAACAGCAAGCGTACCTTGCACGGCGCATTGCTCGATGCTCAGATTCTGGCCGACGTTTATCTGATGATGACCGGTGGGCAGACCACGATGGCATTTTCCATGGAAGGTGACAGCCAGCAGCAGAATGATACCGGGATCCAACGGATTATGCGTCAGTCCGGCAAGTTACGTGTTGTTTTCGCCACTGATGAAGAGTTAGCGGCCCATGAGTCGCGCCTTGACCTGGTTCAGAAGAAGGGCGGAAGTTGCCTCTGGCGGGCATAGTTTGCGCGTTTACCGTGCAGAAATGGCTATTCGGGTGATTTTTGCAGCAAACGATTAAAAACGTGAGAAAAAGCGTTGACGAGGGGCGAGGCAATCCGTAATATTCGCTTCGTTCCCAAGCGGAACACAACGCGGAGTGGTAGTTCAGTTGGTTAGAATACCTGCCTGTCACGCAGGGGGTCGCGGGTTCGAGTCCCGTCCATTCCGCCACTATTCAGAAAGCCTGAATCAGCAATGATTCAGGCTTTCGTCGTTTTAGCCCACCAAAAAAATAACAAGCTCGCTACCAAGGGTAACGAGCTGTCAGCATTACTCGCCCAGCGTCTGTGCGATATCTTTTTGCACCAGCTTACGCTGCTCAGGCGTGAGGACTTTACTCAGATCAAAGTAGTATTTCACGCGGTAGTAACGTGCCTGCTGTTCGATGTTGCTGAACGCGGCAAGCTGTTTCTTAACAGCGGCATCATCCCATTTTCCGGACTTGATCACGTCAATCAGCACGCCGTCTTTAACGTCGTTCACCGAAATCTGGCTGACATTGGTTTCCAGCTGTTGGTGCAGCTTTTTAATCTGCGCCACCTGGTCATTGCTCAGTTTCAGGTGCTGTACCACTGGATCCTGGGCCGGGGCCGGAACGTTGGATACGTTTGCTGCAAGTGTGCTAAAGGAGGCACCCGCCAGGGTAGCAGCCAGCAAAGTCATGCGTACAAATTTCTTCATTTTGATATCCTGATAAGGGAATTTACGTGTGATTATCATTTTCAGAATACGTTGCCTGAGGCATGTCGCCACGCGAATTTGTTTTGCGGTTAGTTACGGAGTGAAACAATCCCGCCACGGGGAAACCGTTCCGTAACGGGAGAGAAGATATATCTCTATAGCGTAAACGGGTCGGCATCCTGCCAGGCTGGAAACTTCTCGCGATACTCCCGCAATGCTGTAAGCGACAGCTCAGCATCAATCCGCGTGGCCTGGTGCGCCTCGGCGGTGGCAATAATTTCCCCTTGCGGGTTAATTACCCGGCTGTCCCCGCGATAATGATGGCCATTGCCATCGCTACCAACCCGGTTACATCCTGCTACATAAGCCTGGTTCTCAATTGCCCGGGCGACCAGCAGTGCCTGCCAGTGCAGTGAGCGTGGTGCAGGCCAGTTTGCGACATATAATGCCAGGTCATAATCCTCGCGATTGCGTGACCATACCGGAAACCGTAGGTCATAACAGACCAGCGGTAAAATACGCCAGCCGCGCCATTGAACAATGACGCGTTCTTCTCCAGCCTGATAATACTGGTGCTCGTTCGCCATGCGGAACAGGTGGCGTTTATCATAAAAATGAACGCATCCTTCGGGTTCTACCAGTAAAAAACGATTTACCGGGCCACGTTCTGACTGTAACGCGGCGCTGCCGGCGATTAGCGCATTTGTCTGCTGCGCTTTGGCGTGCATCCAGCGAACAACCTCTTCCTGCGTAAGCGACGTGCTGGCCGCTTCCATCGCAAAGCCGCTGGTAAACATCTCGGGCAATACAATGACGTCTCGTCCGGTGATGGTTTCAAGCTGTCGGTCGAAATGGCGCAGGTTAGCCGGGCCATCCATCCAGATCAGTGGTTGTTGCAGTAGGGTAATTTTCAAACCAGGCACAATCGAGGCTCCTCGTTGAACAGCATTTTGACACTGTAGCATGAGCATTACCGAAAATGTGGCAATAAAAAGCCCCGCGTTAAGCGGGGCTGGAAGTCGTGTGCGATCGCTATGCCGCTTCGACTTTACGCACTTTCTCTGGCAACTTTACCGGCTGGCTCGCCAGCTCCTCAGGGTCAAAATCATCCACGTTGATGCTGCGCAGACGGCTTTCTTCCGCTTTCACCAGAATCGCGGCTTCGTCTTTATCAATCAACCCTTTTGCCAGCGCGTTACGCGCCAGTTCATCCAGGCGGGTAAACGGCAGGTTTTTACCCAGCTCTTTGCAGATACGCTGGTGGATAGGGTCGGCGGCAATCACGTCCAGCAACGCTTCTTCCAACAAGCCGACCGGATTGTATTGGCTTGGCGTCAGGTACTGACCGCGACCGATGCGTGAACGGGTTGCGCTCGGCACCTGCAAAATCTTCGCAACTTTATGATCCAGTTTGTCAGAAGGCGCATGGTAGTGGCGACCGGTCGGGAAGATAACCACATTCAGCAGCCCGGCAACGAAACGATTCGGGAAGTTTTGCAGCAGATCGTCCATCGCCTGTTCCGCTTTATACAACGCATCCTGTACGCCCCAGTGAACCAGCGGCAGGTCGGCTTCATGGCGGCCTTCGTCGTCATAACGCTTCAGCACGGCGGAAGCCAGATACAGCTGACTTAACACATCGCCCAGACGCGCGGAGATACGCTCGCGACGCTTCAGACTACCGCCCAGCACGGCCATGGAGACATCTGAGAGTAATGCCAGGTTGGCACTCAGACGGTTCAGGTGCTGGTAGTAACGTTTGGTGGCATCACCGGTTGGCGTGCTGCTGGTAAGCCCGCGCGTCAGACCGAGCCAGAAACTGCGTACCTTATTGCTGCCGACGTGACCAATGTGCTTAAACAGCAGCTTATCGAACGCATTCACATCGTTGTTCTGCGCCGCCGCCATCTCTTCCAGCACGTACGGATGGCAACGAATTGCCCCCTGGCCGAAGATCATCATGCTACGGGTCAGAATATTGGCACCTTCAACGGTGATGGCGATCGGGGCGCCCTGGTAAGCACGCGCCAGGAAGTTGCTTTCGCCCAGCATAATGCCTTTACCGCCAGTGATATCCATCGCATCGATGATTGACTGCTGCCCGCGGTGGGTACAGTGATATTTCACGATGGCGGAAAGTACCGCTGGTTTTTCGCCGAGCATAATACCGTAGGTAATCAGCGACGCCGCGGCGTCCATCACGTAGGCGTTACCGGCAATACGCGCCAGCGGTTCTTCAATACCTTCCATCTTGCCGATAGAGATTTTGAACTGGCGACGAATATGCGCATAGGCACCTGTTGCCATGGCAACCGATTTCACGCCACCTGTCGAGTTAGATGGCAGCGTAATGCCGCGCCCCACAGACAGACATTCCACCAGCATACGCCAGCCCTGACCGGCCATCTTCGGGCCACCGATAATGTAATCAATCGGTACAAAAACATCTTTACCCAGCGTCGGACCGTTCTGGAACGGGACGTTCAGCGGGAAGTGGCGACGACCAATTTCTACACCCGGTGTTGAGGTGGGGATCAGCGCGCAGGTAATGCCCAGATCTTCTTCGCCGCCCAGCAGTTTTTCCGGGTCGGAGAGTTTAAACGCCAGGCCCAGCACGGTGGCGATAGGGGCCAGCGTGATATAGCGTTTGTTCCAGGTCAGCCGCATACCCAGCACCTGCTGACCCTGCCATTCACCCATGCAAACTACGCCGGTATCCGGAATCGCCCCTGCATCGGAGCCCGCTTCCGGGCTGGTCAGCGCAAAGCAAGGGATTTCCTGACCACGCGCCAGACGCGGCAAATAATGGTTTTTCTGTTCTTCGGTGCCGTAATGTTGCAGCAGTTCACCCGGGCCTAATGAGTTAGGTACGCCAACGGTGATCGCCAGGATCCCGGAGACGCCGGAGAGTTTTTGCAGTACGCGAGCCTGTGCATAAGCAGAGAATTCCAGACCGCTGTACTCTTTCTTGATGATCATCGCAAAGAAGCGGTGCTCTTTCAGATACGCCCACAGTTCTGGCGGCAGATCCGCTAATTCATGGGTGATCTGGAAGTCATTTGCCATGCGGCACGCTTCTTCGACCGGACCGTCAATAAAGGCCTGCTCTTCTGCCGTCAGGCGTGGCTGCGGATAGCTGTGCAATTTCTTCCAGTCCGGTTTGCCCTGGAACAGATCGCCTTCCCACCAGGTGGTACCGGCATCAATCGCTTCTTTCTCGGTGCGCGACATCGGCGGCATAACCTTACGGAAGCCGCGGAACACTGGCGCAGAGATCATGGATTTACGCATCGGCGTAAAGTTAAACGGCACCAGAATAATGGCCAGAGGAACCAGCAGCCAGACCGACCACAGGCCAGCTACGCCGAGCGCAGCCGTCCATGCGAGCAAAATTACGCTGCTGAGAAACAAGCTCACGCGGTGATAAAACAATACGCCGAGCAGAACAATCGTTGCGAGAATACTCAAAATCATCATATCGAAAAGCTCCCTTGCTTGTAGGAGGTCTGACCACTTGTGATGATATGGTTGTAGTGGATGTAAATTCTTTTAGCAATGTGTTTACAAAATAATTACAACAAAGCTCACATTGTTGTTGTTTTCACCGGCACAAAAAATCAAAAGCCACAGCCATTCCTGTGGCTTATGCTTCTCGCCTGTAGTGCTATCCGGTACACTGCATCTTGTCATTTACATTCATGCTGAAGGATATCCTCATGTACCAGGATCTTATTCGTAACGAACTGAGCGAAGCGGCGGAAACGCTGGCTAATTTTTTAAAAGATGACGCCAATATTCACGCTATTCAGCGCGCGGCGGTCCTGCTGGCAGACAGTTTTAAAGCGGGTGGCAAGGTACTTTCCTGCGGTAACGGCGGCTCCCATTGCGACGCAATGCACTTTGCTGAAGAGCTGACCGGGCGCTACCGTGAAAACCGTCCGGGCTATCCGGCGATCGCTATCTCTGATGTCAGCCATATCTCCTGCGTCAGCAATGATTTCGGTTACGATTATATTTTCTCTCGCTATGTTGAAGCGGTAGGGCGTGAAGGGGATGTCCTGTTAGGCATTTCGACCTCCGGTAACTCGGCAAACGTGATTAAAGCCATTGCCGCTGCGCGTGAGAAAGGAATGAAAGTCATCACCCTGACCGGGAAAGATGGCGGCAAAATGGCCGGCAGCGCCGACATTGAAATTCGCGTCCCGCACTTTGGCTATGCTGACCGTATTCAGGAAATTCACATTAAAGTGATTCATATTCTGATTCAGCTGATCGAAAAAGAGATGGTTAAGTAAGAAGGCTATTGCCGGATGGCGGCTGAAGCCTTATCCGGCCTACTTGCGTTTTGCGTAGGCCTGATAAGTGTAACGCCATCAGGCAGTTCAGCGTTTTAAGGTAGGTGATATATGTGCGAACTGCTCGGGATGAGCGCCAATGTGCCAACCGATATTTGCTTTAGCTTCACCGGGCTGGTTCAGCGCGGGGGAGGTACCGGGCCGCACAAAGACGGCTGGGGGATTACGTTTTATGAAGGTAAGGGTTGCCGTACATTTAAAGATCCGCAACCCAGCTTTAATTCGCCTATCGCCAAACTGGTACAAGACTATCCCATCAAATCCTGTTCCGTGATTGCTCATATTCGTCAGGCGAATCGGGGAGAAGTGGCGCTGGAAAATACCCATCCGTTCACGCGTGAACTGTGGGGGCGCAACTGGACCTATGCCCATAACGGACAGCTAAGCGGTTATAAATCGCTGGAAACCGGTAATTTTCGTCCGGTCGGAGAAACCGACAGCGAAAAAGCGTTCTGCTGGCTGCTACATAAGCTGGTTGAACGTTATCCGCGTACGCCGGGCAACATGACTGCGGTGTTTAAATATATTGCCGTCCTGGCCGGGGAACTGCGTGAGAAGGGCGTCTTCAACATGTTGTTGTCCGACGGGCGCTACGTGATGGCGTTCTGTTCGACCAATCTGTTCTGGATCACCCGCCGCGCACCTTTCGGCGTGGCGACGTTATTGGATCAGGATGTAGAAATCGACTTTAGCTCCGAGACCACACCCAATGATGTGGTCACCGTGATCGCTACGCAGCCGCTGACGGGCAATGAAACCTGGCAAAAGATTATGCCAGGTGAATGGGCGCTATTTTGTCTCGGGGAGCGTGTAGTTTGACGCCAGCTGTGGCTGTATCACTTCATGACTCAACGGTTTGCTAACGACGTAACGACCATCGACCACGGAAACAGTCGGTGGCTTACGCGTCTGTTCAAAATAGTCGTATCCCGGTTTTAGCTGCGACCAGAACTCTTTGTAATACGAGTTCTGGTGGCGCTTCATGTTGGTATCGGTCATGCGGAACGGATAAATGCTGACCTGCACGCTGGACTGGCCAAATACTAACGCCCCAGTGACAAACTGGAAAATCTCATCAATGCCGTTGTCGGTCATGGCATAGCAGCCGACAGAAACGCAGGCGCCATGGATCATCAGGTATTTACCTTCGTATCCGTGCGCACGATCGTAGGCGTTGGGAAAGCCAATATTAATCGCTTTATAAAAGCGGCTATCCGGTTTGAGCTGACCGCGCTGTACGCTGTAAAACCCTTCCGGGCTTTTAAAATCGCCCTGACGTTGCTTGGGTCCTAACCCGCCGGAATAGTTACAGATCTTGTAGCTGTCGAGCAATTGATACTGTTCGCCCATCTTGACGTACAGATCCAGCGTGCGTTCTTCTTTAAAGATCTGAATATAGACAGGAGATCCCATCAATTGCTGCTTATATTCTTTGCTGACAGGTGCAGTTGGACTGCTGCTGCTCAGCAAACCGGCAAATGAAACGCACGGTAATAAAAGCATCGCAAGAAAAAATGCGATTTTACGCATACTGCTTATTCCTTGATAAAACGGTTACACACGCCAGGACGGCAAATAGAGTCGCCAAATCGGATAAATCTGGATTTGGAGCGCTCACATTAGCACCAAGAAAGTTTTTCGCAAGTCTCTCGTGCTGCGTTTACACTTTAGTTTCTCTTTATACGCAAAATTGGACTTAAAGGCAGTCAGACAGCGGCGTAATTTGTCGCTGCTATCCGTCCATTGCATAAGATTAATACTGACTTTCTAATCTATTGAATTTAAAAAATTAATCTATTAATAATCAAATATTAAAAAAGATATCCCGCCAATAGCAGTACACTGCGCCGAACGTGTTTGACCAGGTATTCTTTTTTCATGTCTTTTGCCACTGCACCCCGACGCCTTTTGCCGGGCCTGCTGTCTTTGTGTGTCGTGTTGTCATTACCGTGTATCGCCAAAGTTCAGCCTGTCTTATCAAATACCCCCTTAAACTATGCGGCGCAGTTGCGTATGCGTAATCGTGCCCGGTTACTCAAGCAGTATCATGTGCAGGTAAAAAAGCAGGCCAGCTACGTGGTAGAAGGTAATGCGGAAAGTAAAAAGGCACTGCGCCAGCAGAATCGCGTGCAGATTAAACAGCACCCGGAGTGGTTCCCAGGTCCGCTTAAAGCCAGCGATCATCGCTGGCAGGAACTCGCCGAAAATCCTCATTTTCTCAGTAGCGATCACCTGCACAACATCACTGAAGTGGCGATTCATCGCCTTGAGCAACAGTTAGGTAAACCGTATCTGTGGGGGGGAACCCGTCCGGATGAAGGCTTTGACTGCAGCGGGCTCGTTTTCTATGCCTACAATAAAATTCTGGCGGCGAAACTGCCCCGTACTGCCAATGAAATGTATCACTATCGGCGGGCGACAATTGTCTCTAATCGCGATTTACGTCGTGGTGATTTACTGTTTTTCCATATTCACAGCCGGGATATTGCCGATCATATGGGCGTCTATTTGGGGCAGGGGCAATTTATTGAGTCGCCACGTACCGGCGAAACGATCCGGGTCAGCACCTTGTCCGAACCTTTCTGGCAGGATCATTATCTCGGTGCCCGACGAATTCTGACGGAAAATACAATTCTGTAATAGTCAGGCGGTACTTTCAGCACCGCCTCATCACGCATTAGCTCAACGCGCCCATAATTTTTAATTCCAGCTCATCCGGCACTTCATTATAAGACAGCACCTGTAGCCGATTGCACCGGGGGCCAGCAGTAAAAATGTCACTCGCAGCAAGTCAGATAAACAAGCGCTACCGCAGGAAACGGCTAAAGTGACGGAAGAAACGGCCAAAAAAGTCATGGATGTGAATGAGAAGACGGCGTTGCTGAAGAAAAAGTCCGCGACTGAACTGGGAGAGCTGGCGACTAACATCAACACCATCGCCCGCAATGCGCATATGGAAACTAACCTGGAGATGGAGATCGTCCCTCAGGGGTTACGCGTGCTGATTAAAGATGACCAGAACCGCAATATGTTTGAACGCGGTAGCGCGCGGATCATGCCATTCTTCCGATCGTTACTGGTTGAACTGGCACCGGTTTTTGACACGCTGGACAATAAGATCATCATCACCGGTCACACGGATGCGATGGGCTATAAAAATAATATTTATAACAACTGGAATCTGTCTGGTGACAGGGCGCTCTCCGCCCGACGTGTGCTGGAAGAAGCGGGGATGCCGCAGGATAAAGTCATGCAGGTCAGCGCCATGGCGGACCAGATGCTGCTGGATGCGAAAAATCCAGAGAGCGCGGGTAACCGCCGCATTGAGATTATGGTGTTGACGCAAAGTGCGTCCGACACGCTGTATCAATACTTTGGTCAGCACGGCGAGAAGGTCGTGCAGCCGTTGGTGGATAAGCTGGATAAACAAAAGCAGGTGACTTCCTTACGTCAACCCCCTGTTGTTGTGCCTCATTAATTCTGTTCTCTCGTCCCCCACGCAACGTGGGGGCATATTATTGCTAAGGAAGGTAATGTGATAGCTGTAACTCAAATTATTCCACTGAATATTCAATCAGATAATGTTACAGATGTGGCCTGTCAGGGCGCGCATTTCGATAATGTATCAGGGATCTGGTACACCGAGCCTGATGGGCTAAAGGAGGGGCTTTTGGACTATGCCTACACTATGGATAGTTACAACATCATCGCGCCCTACTATCTGGTCATTACCTCAAAGATGCACTGCTGGAACTGCCATCAAATCACCCGAATCCATGGGGTTATGTTTACCCGTTATATTAAAAAAATACAGGATGGTGAAGGCTGGCTGTCCGTCAGGCGGAATACGTTTCTGTTCCATATTAATGCGCTGCCAGAAGAGATAATGAAGAACATCAAGGCCAGCAATTACTACCTGGATAAGAGTAAAACCACCGGACTACGCTACTGGATGAACCATTGTGAAATTTGCGGCGAGCGTTTGGGAGACTATGAACTTTTCTGCGTTGAAAATGATGCCTTTCGCCGGATGACCATTGAAAATCTGCTTAAGGCGAATGTGCGAAAAGTGAATAAGCTGTTTGTCAGTACGGCGGGTAACCCTGCAGAGCATGCATCAAAAGAGATTGTGCGTTATCTGTGTGATGCCCGTTTCGTTATGAATGGACCCGCAGTACCGTAATACGTGTTCAGACTTCTCATTACATAAAGATACTGTATACTTAAACAGTGTTGTGGGAGGGGCGATGCGTAAAATTATACATGTCGATATGGACTGCTTTTTCGCGGCGGTGGAAATGCGTGATAACCCCGCGCTGCGTGATATCCCGATCGCTATCGGTGGCAGCCGTGAACGCCGGGGGGTGATCAGCACCGCCAATTACCCGGCGCGGAAATTTGGCGTACGCAGCGCGATGCCCACGGGGATGGCGCTAAAACTGTGCCCGCATCTCACCTTATTACCCGGTCGTTATGAGGCGTATAAAGAAGCGTCTCGCCAGATTCAGGCGATCTTCGCACGCTACACCTCGCTTATCGAACCCCTTTCGCTGGATGAAGCCTATCTGGACGTCACCGACAGCACGCACTGTCACGGATCGGCCACACTGATTGCCCAGCAAATTCGCCAGACGATTTTTGACGAGCTACAGCTCACCGCCTCCGCGGGGATTGCACCGGTCAAGTTTCTGGCCAAGATCGCCTCCGATCTCAATAAGCCCAACGGGCAATATGTGATCACACCGGATGATGTGCCGGAATTTATCAGAACGCTCCCGCTGGGGAAAATCCCCGGCGTCGGCAAAGTTTCCGCCGCCAAGCTGGAATCCATGGGATTACGTACCTGTGAAGATGTACAACAGTGCGACCTGGCGATATTGCTTAAGCGTTTTGGTAAATTTGGTCGCGTGCTGTGGGAGCGCAGCCAGGGTATTGACGAGCGGGATGTGAATAACGACAGAATGCGCAAATCCGTCGGTGTTGAACGCACGCTGGCAGATGATATTCATGAGTGGTCAGAATGTGAGGCGATTATCGAGCGGCTTTATCCGGAGCTGGAGCGGCGTCTGGCAAAGGTAAAACCGGATTTATGTATTGCTCGCCAGGGCATTAAATTAAAGTTTAATGACTTTCAGCAGACCACTCAGGAGCACGTCTGGCCGCGCTTAAGTAAAGACGATTTGATTACCACGGCGCGCAAAACCTGGGATGAGCGTCGGGGAGGACGTGGGGTCAGGCTGGTGGGATTACACGTCACGCTGCTGGATCCACAGCTGGAAAGGCAGTTGGTACTGGGGCTTTGAGTTGGATGTATTGCCGGATAGCGGCATAAATACCTTATCCGGCTTACCTACGCGATCGTAGGCCGGATAAGCAGCAGCGCCATCCGGCATTTATTGCTGGGACTTACTTCGCCGGAATAGACTTCAGCAGTTCAGTCAGCAGCGTCCAGTAATGGCCAACGCTTTCGATATGAACCTGCTCATCCGGGGAGTGCGGACCCGTGATGGTTGGCCCGATGGAAACCATGTCCATTTCCGGATACGGCTTCTTAAACAGACCGCATTCCAGACCCGCGTGGATAATCTGGATGTTTGGCGTCTTGTTGAACAGACGCTGATAGGTTTCGCGCACCAGGTGCATGACCGGCGAGTTCGCGTCCGGCTGCCAGCCCGGATACGCACCTTTGGCTTCGGTTTTAGCGCCTGCCAGCTTGCCCAGAGAATCCAGCATGCTTACCACATAGTCTTTACCGCTGTCGATCAGCGAGCGAACCAGGCAGTGAATCTGCACGTTGTCGTCAGTCATGGTGACAACACCGACGTTCAGGGAGGTTTCCACCACGCCTTTTGCCACGTCTGAATTGCGGATCACGCCGTTTGGTGTCGCGTTCAGCAGACGAACAAAGGTATCGCGGGACTGAGCGGTCAGTGCGGCTTTGTCGTTAGTGACGGTATCCAGCAGCAGTGCCAGATTTTTCTCTTTTGCTGCCAGCTCGTTTTTCAGGATTTCCTGATAAGTGCTGACCAGCGCTTTTAACGCATCGACTTTATCTGCGGCAACAGCAAGGGTAGCAAAGGCTTCACGTGGGATCGCGTTACGCAGCGTACCACCGTTGAAATCAACCAGACGCAGATCCAGTTCTTCAGCGTGGCCAGCCAGGAAGCGTACCAGCAGCTTGTTGGCATTACCGAGGCCAACATGGATTTCGCCGCCGGAGTGACCGCCTTTCAGGCCTTTCAGCGTCAGCTTAAAGGTCTGGAAACCTGCAGGAATGGCTTCACGAGACAGCGGCAGATTGGCGGTGAAGTCGATCCCCCCCGCGCAACCCATGTAGATCTCACCTTCTTCTTCGGAGTCGGTGTTGATCAGAATATCTGCCTGCAGCCAGTTAGCCTGCAGACCAAACGCACCGTCCATGCCCGCTTCTTCGGTCATGGTCAGCAGAACTTCCAGCGGGCCGTGAACCACGCTGTCATCCGCCAGAACGGCCAGCGCAGAGGCCATACCGATACCGTTATCCGCACCCAGCGTGGTGCCACGGGCTTTCACCCATTCGCCGTCAATATAAGGCTGGATCGGATCTTTGGTGAAGTCGTGAACGGTATCGTTGTTTTTTTGCGGCACCATATCCAGGTGCGCCTGCAGAACAACCGGCTTGCGGTTTTCCATTCCTGCGGTAGCGGGTTTGCGAATCAGGATATTACCCACCTGATCGCGCTCGACGTGGAAACCTTTCTCTTGGGCCCAACTCAGAATATGTTCAGCGAGTTGCTCTTCATGGTAGGACGGATGAGGAATAGAACAGATTTTGGCAAAAATATCCCACAGCGGTTGCGGGGATAATTGAGACAGTTCAGACACGTTGAGTCTCCTTGGCGATGCCCTGCAAAATTGACTTACAGGCCACGGGGTTAGCAGAATTAAAAACACCACAAGTCAGGCTTGCGCGATGCAATTGAGAATACCACTTTCTCTGCTCACGGCTAGCAAAAAGCATGCAAAAAGAGGCCTGGATTCCGCTTAACACTGGTTTTTAGCGCGTCAGATCTCTATAATCTCGCGCAACCTATTTCCCCCTCGAACACTTTTTAAGCCGTAGATAAACAGGCTGGGACAACTTCACATGAGCGAAAAATACGTCGTCACCTGGGACATGTTGCAGATCCATGCACGTAAACTGGCAAGCCGCTTGATGCCTTCTGAACAATGGAAAGGCATCATTGCCGTTAGCCGTGGTGGTCTGGTGCCAGGCGCGCTGCTGGCGCGTGAATTGGGTATTCGTCATGTCGATACCGTATGCATCTCCAGCTACGATCACGACAATCAGCGCGAACTGACCGTTCTGAAACGTGCCGAAGGTGACGGTGAAGGTTTCATCGTAATCGATGACCTGGTTGACACCGGTGGTACCGCGGTTGCGATTCGCGAAATGTACCCTAAAGCGCATTTCGTCACCATCTTCGCTAAACCGGCAGGCCGTCCGCTGGTGAATGATTATGTTGTTGATATCCCTCAGGATACCTGGATCGAGCAGCCGCGGGATATGGGCGTCGTGTTCGTCCCGCCGATTTCAGGCCGCTAATCTAAATCGTTTTCAACGCCTGGCTATGCCGGGCGTTGTTCTTTTTGTGCCGTGTCAGGTTACACTATGCCTTAGTGAGTACTCATGGAGGCCGTAATTATGTCACAGGCTAACCTCAGCGAAGTCCTGTTTAAACCCCGCTTCAAACACCCTGAAACGTCAACGCTGGTTCGTCGATTTAATCACGGCGCGCAGCCGTCTGTGCAATCTGCCCTGGATGGCACAACCATCCCGCACTGGTACCGCATGGTGAATCGCCTGATGTGGATCTGGCGCGGCGTCGATCCGCGCGAAATCCTTGAGGTGCAGGCGCGTATCGTCATGAGCGAAGCAGAGCGCACGGATAAAGAGCTCTATGACACGGTTATTGGCTATCGTGGCGGGAACTGGATCTACGAGTGGGCGAAGCAGGCGATGGACTGGCAACAGAAGGCCATGGCAGAACAGGACCCACAAATTAGCGGACGCCACTGGCTGCACGCCTCTACGCTGTACAACATTGCGGCGTATCCGCATCTGAAAGGCGACGAGCTGGCTGAACAGGCGCAGGCCCTGGCGAATCGCGCGTATGAAGAGGCGGCTCAGCGCTTGCCCGGTAAGCTGCGCGAACTGGAATTCACGGTTCCCGGCGGTGCGCCGATCACCGGTTTTTTGCATATGCCAAAAGGTGACGGCCCGTTCCCGACGGTGCTGATGTGCGGGGGGCTGGATTCCATGCAAACGGATTACTACACCCTGTATGAACGCTATTTTGCCCCGCGTGGTATTGCCATGCTGACGCTGGACATGCCCTCGGTCGGGTTTTCGTCGAAATGGAAACTGACCCAGGATTCCAGCCTGCTGCATCAGCACGTATTAAAAGCACTGCCCAACATTCCCTGGGTCGATCACACCCGCGTGGCGGCATTTGGTTTTCGCTTTGGCGCCAACGTGGCGGTACGGTTGGCGTATCTCGAATCTTCGCGCCTGAAAGCGGTGGCGTGTCTGGGGCCGGTGGTGCATGCGCTGCTCAGCGACCCGCAGCGGCAGGCAAGCGTCCCGGAAATGTATCTTGATGTACTGGCCAGCCGTCTGGGTATGCACGACGCCTCTGATGACGCACTGCGTGTCGAGCTCAATCGCTATTCATTAAAGGTACAAGGCCTGTTGGGCCGACGTTGTCCAACGCCGATGCTATCGGGCTTCTGGAAAAACGATCCGTTTAGTCCGGAAGAGGAGTCTCGCTTAATCACATCGTCATCTTCTGACGGTAAGCTGATGGAGATCCCGTTCAACCCGGTGTATCGCAATTTTGATAAAGCGCTGCAAGAAATAACCGGATGGATCAATCAGAGATTGTGTTAATAGATTGCTAAATTTTATTGATTTGGTAAAACAGTTGCTTCACCTAAGGAGATCGCAATGACGTTACCGAGTGGACACCCGAAAAGCAGATTGATCAAGAAATTCACCGCGCTTGGCCCCTACATCCGGGAAGGGCAGTGCGAAGATAATCGATTTTTTTTCGATTGTCTGGCTGTTTGCGTCAACGTGAAACCCGCGCCGGAGAAGCGTGAATTCTGGGGCTGGTGGATGGAGTTAGAAGCACAAGAAAAACGCTTCACGTACAGCTACCAGTTTGGTTTGTTTGATCAAGACGGCAACTGGACCGCCGTGCCCATCAAAGAGACTGAAGTGGTAGATCGACTGGAGTACACCTTACGTGAGTTCCATGAAAAATTGCGTGGGTTGCTAACGTCGCTGAATCTGGCGCTGGAACCTGCGGACGACTTTAAAGATCAGCCGGTTAAATTAACGGCATAGTGAACAGCAAAATGCCGGATGGCGGCGCAACCCCATCCGGCATTTTTTATGTTAGATCAGAACTGGTAGGTCATCCCCACTGCGACGATATCATCATTGTTGATGGCCAGCTTATTATCGCTATCCAACTGGTTGATTTTATAATCAACAAATGCTGACATATTCTTGTTGAAATAATAGGTCGCGCCAACGTCGATATAATTCACCAGATCTTCATTGCCGATACCTTCAATATCTTTGCCTTTCGACAGCACATATCCCAGGGACGGACGCAGACCAAAATCAAACTGGTACTGAACCACTGCTTCGACGTTCTGTGTTTTATTGGCGAAACCACCGGATATAGGCGTCATTTTGCGCGTTTCAGAGTACATCGTGGCAATATAAATATCGTTGGCATCGTATTTTAAACCGGTTGCCCAGGCTTCGGCTTTATCGCCCGCGCCACGGTTTTGCAGATTCTGCTGATTGGTACGATCGGAATTGGTATAGGCGCCGCTGATGGCGAAATCGCTGCCGCCAAAGTCATAGGTCACCGACGTACCAAAACCGTCGCCATTCTGTTTTTTCACATCGCGGTCTTCGTTTTTACCCTGGTATTGCAAGGTGAGATCCAGGCCATCAACGACGCCGAAGAAGTCGGTGTTACGGTACGTCGCCAGACCGCTGGCGCGTTTGGTCATGAAGTTATCGGTCTGCGCGGAAGAGTCCCCACCGAACTCCGGGAACATATCGGTCCACGCTTCAACGTCGTACAGCGCACCCAGGTTACGACCGTAGTCGAAGGAACCGAGGTTTTTCAATTTCAGACCCGCGAAGGCCAGACGTGTTTTTTGCTGGTTAGGATCGCTTTCGGCTTTATTGCCTGCGAACTCTGCTTCCCAACGACCATAACCGGTCAGCTGATCGTTAATTTGAGTTTCACCTTTAAAACCAAAACGGATATAGCTTTGGTCGCCGTCTTTGCTGTCATTATCGGTCATGTAGTGCATGGCTTTAACTTTGCCGTACACATCCAGTTTATTTCCGTTCTTATTATACACTTCCGCTGCCTGTACGGATGCCGATGCCATAATACCCATCACCACTAATGCCAGAGTGCTCTTTTTCATTTTCATTCCTGATTTAAAGTACGCGCGAATATTTACTGGGTGTGTTCCCCGTTCAAAGACAGGAGGGTTTTTAACGTCTGGCAATGAACGTTTTATGACAAAGTAAGAATATTTTTAAAAAAGAATGTTTATTTGTTTCTGTCATAAAAACGTCAAAACTTGCCGCTACGCTTGCTGATCCTGCGCAATAAAATTTCATGCTTTGTGCGCTGGCTGTTGGCAACCGGGGCCAGTCCTGCTAAAACGTTCGTTTGATATCATTTCCCCAATCTTGAATGGCAGAGAATCATGAGTGACAGCCAGACGCTGGTGGTAAAACTTGGCACCAGTGTGCTAACGGGCGGATCGCGCCGCCTGAACCGTGCCCACATCGTAGAACTGGTCCGCCAGTGCGCGCAGCTCCATGCCGCAGGGCATCGCATTGTTATTGTTACCTCGGGCGCGATTGCCGCCGGGCGTGAACATCTTGGTTACCCTGAACTCCCGGCAACGATCGCCTCTAAACAGCTGCTGGCGGCAGTAGGGCAGAGCCGACTGATTCAACTCTGGGAACAACTGTTCTCCATTTATGGCATTCATGTCGGGCAGATGCTGCTGACGCGTGCGGATATGGAAGACAGAGAACGTTTCCTTAACGCTCGCGACACGTTACGTGCGCTGCTGGATAACAACATCGTTCCTGTCATCAATGAGAACGACGCGGTGGCAACCGCCGAAATCAAAGTCGGTGATAACGACAACCTGTCGGCGCTGGCGGCGATTCTGGCCGGGGCCGATAAGCTGCTGCTGCTCACCGATCAGCAGGGCCTGTTCACCGCTGACCCGCGTACCAATCCGCAGGCTGAGCTGATTAAAGACGTCTACGGGATTGATGACGCGCTGCGGTCTATCGCCGGAGACAGCGTCTCTGGTCTCGGCACCGGCGGTATGGGCACCAAGCTGCAGGCGGCAGACGTGGCCTGCCGCGCCGGTATCGACACCATTATTGCCGCAGGCAGCAAGCCTGGCGTGATTGGTGATGTAATGGAAGGCGTGTCCGTGGGGACGCGTTTTCATGCTCAGGCTTCTCCGCTGGAGAACCGCAAACGCTGGATCTTCGGCGCACCGCCCGCCGGGGAAATCACCGTCGATGAAGGGGCGACCTCCGCCATTCTGGAACGCGGCAGTTCGTTATTGCCCAAAGGCATTAAAAGCGTGACAGGCAACTTCTCTCGTGGTGAAGTGATTCGTATCTGCAATCTTGAAGGGCGCGATATTGCCCACGGCGTCACTCGCTATAACAGCGACGCGCTGCGCCGTATTGCCGGACACCACTCTCAACAGATTGACGCGATCCTCGGCTATGAATATGGCCCGGTTGCCGTCCATCGCGATGACATGATCACCCGTTAAGGAGCAGGCATATGCTGGAACAAATGGGCATTGCTGCCAAAGCAGCGTCGTATAAGCTGGCGCTACTCTCCAGCCGCGAAAAAAACCGCGTGCTGGAAAAGATTGCCGATGAACTGGAAGCACAAACCGAAAGCATCCTCAGCGCTAACGCACAAGACGTTGAGCAGGCACGGGAAAACGGTCTGAGTGAAGCAATGCTTGACCGTCTGGCGCTGACCCCGGCACGTTTGAAAGCCATCGCCGACGACGTACGTCAGGTGTGCAACCTCGCCGACCCGGTCGGGCAGGTGATTGACGGCGGTCTGCTGGATAGCGGCCTGCGTCTGGAGCGTCGTCGCGTCCCGCTGGGCGTGATTGGCGTGATTTATGAAGCGCGTCCTAACGTCACCGTTGATGTCGCCTCCCTGTGCCTGAAAACCGGCAATGCGGCGATCCTGCGCGGGGGCAAAGAGACGTACCGGACAAATGCGGCAACCGTGGCAGTGATTCAGCAGGCGCTGGAGGCCTGTGGTTTACCGGCGGCCGCCGTGCAGTCGATTGATAATCCGGACCGCGCGCTGGTCAGCGAAATGCTGCGCATGGATAAGTACATCGATATGCTGATCCCGCGCGGCGGCGCTGGCCTGCACAAACTGTGTCGCGAACAGTCGACTATTCCGGTGATCACTGGCGGTATTGGTGTTTGTCATATCTATGTGGATGAAAGCGCAGATATCATCGCCGCACTCCGGATTATCGTTAACGCCAAAACCCAACGCCCGAGCACCTGTAATACCGTCGAGACGCTGCTGGTGCACCAGAATATCGCCGGACGCTTCCTGCCCGTGCTGAGCCAGCAGATGGCGCAAAGCGGCGTCACGCTGCATGCTGATGAGGCCGCGCTGACTCAATTGCAGGCCGGTCCGGTCAACGTGGTGGCGGTAAAAGCACAAGAGTACGACGATGAGTTTCTGTCGCTGGATCTGAACGTAAAAATTGTCAGCGACCTGGATGAGGCCATCGGCCATATTCGCGAACATGGCACCCAGCATTCCGATGCGATCCTGACGCGCGATATGCACAACGCCAACCGCTTCGTTAACGAGGTGGATTCGTCTGCGGTGTACGTTAACGCCTCCACCCGTTTTACCGACGGCGGCCAGTTTGGACTGGGTGCGGAAGTGGCAGTCAGTACGCAGAAATTACACGCACGCGGACCGATGGGGCTGGAAGCACTGACCACATACAAGTGGATCGGCTTCGGTGACGACACGATTCGTGCGTAATTGAAACCGGGTGATGCAAAAATAGGCGTTTGATTCGCAAGGCCATTGACGCGTCGCCCGGTTAGTTTTAACCTTCTACCCCGTGTTCACAATCGTGGGCATGTCTTTATCAGTGCCGATATAGCTCAGTTGGTAGAGCAGCGCATTCGTAATGCGAAGGTCGTAGGTTCGACTCCTATTATCGGCACCATCTCAACTTCCCTAAACGTCCGTATTAGTCCATAACATATCTGATTTATAACGTTTTTTATTATTTTAAGTCCATAGTAGTCCGTAACCATCCAGTAGAATCCGGTACTGAATGTGTATAGGATTGTGTATATGTTCCTGTTCGGTCCGGATTCCTATACACATGCCTTTAAACGATATGCAGATTCGTCGCGCTAAGCCTGAAGCTAAAGCCTATACACTTGGAGATGGGCAAGGGCTGTCTTTGCTTATAGAACCTAATGGAAGCAAGAGCTGGCGGTTCCGCTATCGTTTTGCCGGTAAACCAAAAATGATCTCGCTGGGTGTGTACCCGACAATCACACTTGCCGATGCGCGTTCTCGTCGCGACGATGCCCGAAAACTGGTAGCCGAAGGAAAGAATCCGAGCGAGGTTCGAAAAGAGCAAAAGATTGCTTTGCAAACGGAATCCGAGAGCGCGTTTGAAAAGATAGCCACAGAATGGCATCAGATGAAGTCTACCAAATGGTCAGAGGGCTATGCCTCAGACATAATGGAAGCGTTTCAGAACGACATTTTTCCTTATGTGGGGGAAAGACCTGTCGGCGAAATTAAACCTCTAGAACTGCTTAATGTGCTGCGTAAAATGGAGAAACGCGGTGCGTTAGAGAAAATGCGGAAAGTTCGACAGCGTTGTTCAGAGGTTTTTCGTTATGCGATAGCTACAGGAAGGGCTGAATTTAATCCTGCAGCAGATCTCTCTAGTGCTCTCGAAGTGCATCAATCAAATCACTTCCCGTTCCTAAAGGCTGATGAAATACCTGATTTTCTGCGTGCTTTAAACGGTTACACCGGAAGTCAGCTTGTCCAGATAGCCACAAAATTACTCATGATTACTGGCGTTAGAACCATCGAATTACGCGCGGCCTTATGGTCAGAATTTGATCTAGATAACGCTATTTGGGAAATTCCTGCGGAAAGGATGAAAATGCGTAGGGCGCACCTTGTGCCATTGTCGACTCAAGCGTTAGATTTACTCAATGAACTCAAGATCATGACAGGGAACTATCGTTATGTTTTTCCGGGGCGGAACGATCCGAACAAGCCTATGAGTGAGGCTAGTATCAACCAAGTCATAAAGCGAATTGGATATGCTGGGCGCGTTACAGGGCATGGGTTTAGACACACGCTTTCTACAGTTCTGCATGAGAATGCTTTTTCTACGGATTGGATTGAGATGCAATTAGCTCACTCAGATAAAAATAGTATTCGTGGTACTTATAATCATGCGCAATATCTTGAAAAACGTAGAGATATGATGCAGTGGTATTCTGATCTCTTTCTTTAATTCTAATTATTACTGGCAAGCATAGTTTAAATGTTAAAGTTTTATGAGAGTTTTAATTAAGGTGGGGAGCCATGATAACAACAAAGAATGTTTATTTTAGCAGAGCTAACAAAGAAGCTGCTGTGATTTTAAATGTTAATAATGTTTCTAATTATAGCAAGGGTTACATGGGGAGGAGTGTATATATACTGGACGTTGATATGTATATACAGCTGGAAGGTGAGAAAAATAATGAATATATTGATGAAGAAATCAAAAGTCCATTAAGAATGCTGCTTTTGGGCGGAATTCTTAATGAAGAAGGATTATATAATGAGTTCTCGAAAAGAGATGTTTCATTATATAACCTTAAGAAGGATTTTAAGTTTGATTATATATGTCAAATGTCTGATGATGGATATAGATATATTAGAAGTACACTTGGCTTAAGCGATTCGCTATCATTGCTAAAAGCCATGAAAGATTTTGGTGTGAATTATAATATAGTAAGAAGTAAATCGTTCCTTGAAAAGTTTTCTGATAAAATTTTCTTTACGTTATTATTGGATAGTACATTCAGTACATATGCATTTGATAATGGATATAAATATTTCAGTGCTGATGATGATATTATTTATCAAATGGCAGCGCCAGATTCTCTAAATGTTAAATTAGAAACTGATAGTTATCATAAAATAAACTTCTCAAATATTTCCAGTATAAACATACCTATACACTCATTAATTGGTAAAAATGGAAGTGGTAAAACATATCTAATGAGTAAACTTATAAAGCAATCTATTTCATCTGAAATTGGAGGAGGGGGGGTAGGCGCAGTTTTTAGTCGAATGATAGTTATTTCTAATACAATTAATGATAAGTGTTATAGACCCTCTAATATAACAAGAGATAAAACGAAACTTAATAACTATCATTTTATTTCATTAACATCTGAAAAGTATTACAACAAGCTTTTTCCTCGAGGTAAAAAGCTTATGCTTTTCTCACTGTTGGAAAAAATACAGAAAAGAGACTCACATAAACGCGGTGGTTTTGAACAGGGTCACTTACTTGATATAGTTACTGAAAATGTAATTCCGGGGTTTTCATTTTCAATAAAAACTAACATTAGGGAAAATTTATATAATAATTTCTCAGAGTTAACTGGTCGTTATGGGCTTATCAATTTGACGTATAATCGCGACTTAATAAGTAACTCTGAAATTGAATATGCACTTCCTGATGAGGATATTCGTTTTTATAAAAATGGTGAGCCATTTACCTTAAGTTCAGGCCAGTTATCATTTTTAGTTAGCATGTTTTCCCTTATATCAACTATTGAAAGTAATAGTTTAGTCTTGATCGAAGAACCTGAAAATTTTCTACACCCGAGTCTATTAACTCATTTTATAAATGCATTGACCAAAATACTCCGTGATACCAATTCAGTAGCAATCATCGCAACTCATTCTGCTCTAGTTTTACGGGAGATACCATCGGAACAAATAACTATATTGCAACGAAGATCCGATTTTACGATGTACCAATCTCCAAGAATTGAGACCTTCGGAGCTGACACTCACCAAATAATGATTGATGTTTTTGGCGACTTATATTCTAACGCTTTGTTTAGAGATGAGTTAAAAAACTTTGCTAAAGGAAAAACAATAAATGAGATATTAGTTCAGTATGCTCATTTACCCTCTGATATTTTGAATAAAATCATATTGGAGAAAAAATGAAATGAGGATTCTGTCAAAGCCGGAAGGAATTGATGAGTTAATAGAAGGATTAGATATGGAGTCCTCTGTTGATGCAATTCTGGCCCTTGATTTACCTGTGGGAGTAATTGGTTTAAGAGATAAAAGAAGTGAACTTATACGTGAGATGGAAAAGTATCACGTTGAAATGAGTGAAAATGGTTTTTTATCTCATGACATTAGAGAGAATCTAACAGAATTTCAAGAGGCACTTGAGTGGATTTACCTTCACCCGAGCAAGTTGAGGAAAACTGACTATATAAAATCCATTCGGAAAATATATGCGGAAAGCGGCACACTATGTCCCTACTGTGGAGTTTCTCCTTGCAGAACATTAGACCATTACTATAATAAAGCCTTACTTCCTCAGTTCGCATTTCTTCCCAATAATCTCATCCCGTGTTGTGGGGATTGTAATCGGGATAAAGGTTCTAAAAAAGCTTTTAGTAAATGGAGGCGACTCGTTAATCCGTTCTATGACGACTTTTCATTGCTTGAAATAAATGAGCCGCTTATATATATTATTTTCAAAGAAAGACCTCACCCTGCAGTAGATATGGAGTATATTATTACAGCCAATCATAATCTTGACTTTCCCATTAGAAAACAAATTAACTATCATATTAGAACAGTTAACATCTCGACTTGGCATCATGAAGCTATAAGCAACTCATTCTGGAGAAATGCAAGGGATTTAATTGTGTACAAAAACCTTTACTTGCATGGTCGAGTAGATGATTTAGGTTATAATGCTATTTTGAGTGGTTTAATACAAAAAAATGGTAGTGTTAATTATGATTGGGAATATATTGTAAGATACTCACTGATTAAACTTAAAGTTAATAGCTGGATTTATAACAGCAGATTACCGAAATTGACTTGATATATCTATTACATTCAGCGCGCAATGCTCTCCCCGCCACGCCTGCCCGCTTCGTGGGGCGCTTTTAATGCAGGTGCATGAAGGGATTCAGGCCGCGCCAGTGCTGGTGCGACAGGGTGTGGGAAATTCAGGGTTTTGCATGCAAAGCCATGCAGCGTAGGCATGCATGGCTATTTTTATTAAAAAGACGGGTATTTTCGGGGCGTTTTATGCGGATTTTTTGCGGGTCTGCGCGGCCTGTCGACGCATGAAAATCTGACTCTGTTCAGGCGTATATTTTGCCCGGTTGTCGTCTCTCGATGCTCTGTCAGGCCGGAAACCGATGGTTGTCAGAATGTCGCGATCTTCCTCTGCGTAATCAATATTTCCTCCGCGGGTTACATGAACAGACAGCGCTTCGCGAACACTGGCGGCCGCCCGGTCGAGAGCCCGTTCTCTGACGATGTCAGGTTGTTCGCTGAGATGCAGTAATTCCGGTGCCAGCGCGGCGGCCAGCGCGTCGCCGCTTACCTGCATAAAGGCGTGGAGCTGACGACGGACGCTGATACGCTGCACGGCTTCATGTGACCGGATGTACTGCCCGGCCGACTGATTTACCACCCATTTTTTCAGGTCAATATCATCCCGCAGCGCCTGTGCTGCCTCCGGTTCATAACAGGTACAGGTCAGCTCCAGCTCTTTCAGCGCCATTTCAGCCCGCGCCAGTGTTGACTTGCTGCTCATCCAGTCCGATTTATTCTTCTGACAGGTTTCAAAGGCCTGTTCCAGTAGTGCTCGTGCCATTCTCTTTTCTCCTGAATCAGTGGCGCAGCGATGACCGGGCGCAGTCCAGAATTCGGGGCGTTGTTTCTGGTACTGTCTGTGGTGGTTCGGGTTTTTCTTCTGCCGGTGGCCGTATCACCTCGTCGATAGACTCGATGGTGCGAAAGGTCGTGGAGCAAAAGACATTCACACACTGGAGGTAGCTCTGTTTGACGTTATCCGACAGGTAACGGCTGGTACGAACATGGGCAGCCTGTTTGCAGTACGGACAGCGCATCATGGCTTAACTCCCCGCGATTTTTTCTTCTGTGCCAGCTCTTTAGCCCGCGCCATTCTGAGGGCGGGGCTTTTGTAGAGTTTCATATCCACGCCGGTGAGTGCCGGACGGTAAAGCCCAATTTGTGAAATCACCGGCTCCTGCTCCATGTTGAATGCGTAATACTGGCTTTGCGTAAGTACGTTCTCGCCCAGCTCCTGAATCAGGATATTGTGAGGGTGTTCTTCTCCCTTCATTTCGAGCTCACGCAGACGTAACGCAAAAGCGCGTATTAGTGCTGGAGGGATATCTTTAATCACGGCCGCCCATTCGTTTCGGGCGTAAACAGAGAATGCTCCAGAATGAGCACCAACGTACTCACCACCTGATGTGCATGCGGCCAGCATGGCACGGGCTTTATCATCCTCCAGTTCGGCAATCAGGGCGGTGAATTCCTCCGCCAGCTCCCGACCGGCCACTCGCTGACTGTGTTCGGCTTTCAGTTCCGGGGTCATCATGCCGCGCAGTTCGCGAAAACGGGTACGCCAGTTCTGTTCAGCTTCGGCACTTTCATTCAGGGCGTTCTGACGCTCTTTCTCGCTGCGGGTAATGGCGGCATCAATATCATTCAGTTTCAGCATATTTTCCGTGTGCGCGGATTTGGCCTTGCTGAACGCGTCAAGAGCGTTATTTATCGTGGTCTCTGCGTTCTGGTTTGCTTTCTCGTTAAGGGTATCCAGTGCGCTGTCAATGGCCGTGCGGATGTTCTCATCCTGCGTGCTGCCGATGGTTTTCATTACTGCGGTAAACAAATCTGGTTTCATCGTCGGGTTCTCTCTGTGTTTTCAACCTGACGCCATTCTGCCGTCCCTCAGACAACAACTCGATTCATTGCTGTTGTAGCAGACATGGCACAAACAGGACTTAAAAACCCGGCTGGCCAGAGAAAGGTCGCAGGGAAACTCCTCTCTCTGTTTGTTTTTTTACTAATAACTATTCACTACTGTTCACTCAATATAAAAATATAAGTAAAACAATGGATTAAAGGGTGAACAGTTGAGAGTGAAGTGTTCACCAACTGTTCACTACTGTTCACTCCAGAGAAATTGAGCCTTATCTCATAATTATGTTAATTCCTGTTAATTAAGTAATATCCATAGATGTAACTAATCAAAAATAAATTCTGATTTCCAACTGAAGCCATTTAAAGTCACTTAAAGCGACTTGAAGTTTTTGTTGCTCAAAATTCAGACAGCCTGTGTCACCTCTCATACAAAATTCGCTTGTTGCATCAGACCAAAATATTCACAAAATAGAGCGCTACCTGATACCGGACGGATACGTCCGGATCTCTGCGGATATTAACGAGGTAGCGTTATGCATACAGTTTCATCAGTACCACCGTCTCCCACTGGTACGTACACGATGCCGGTTTCAGCCCCGATTCAGGAACGTTTTTTACGTCTCCCGGAAGTCATTCATCAGTGTGGCCTGTCCCGCTCCACGCTCTACGATTTAATTGCCCGCAATGCTTTCCCGGCGCAGGTTTCCCTCGGGGGTAAAAATGTCGCCTGGCTACAGTCTGAAATCACGGCGTGGATGGCAGAACGTGTCGCGCACCGCAACCGGAAATACGACGCATGAATCAGAGCCGCTTTCACAAAGTCCCTTTTTCTGGCTTGCATCCGTTGTGTGTTTCCTGGTACAGTTTTGTCGCTGTCGCAAAATCGACAGCCGGAATTGGCGTTCCGTGTAACTCAATGGCGACAACAGACGCGCTATGCGTCTTTTTTTATGTCGTAGCTCAGACACACCCATTTTCCGGGCTGTGGTGTTTATGCGCACACCGCGGTTCCTGTCAGATAATGGTAGTCCGGGCGGGGCAGCCTTCGGGCTGGCCGGTATTCATTGAGGCCGGTTACGCCAACCCCGTTCGGGCTGCCACCAGTGAAATTGGCGTTTCCGGTGGTAGCAGCAACCGCTACTCAATGGAGATTGCCATCATGGCTACGACCCTCACCCCGTCACACCCTCAGTTTGTCTTTGTGTTTGCCGCTGTCCGTCGCGCAGACCGTAAGCCCCGTATCTGTATGCTCCGCACCGTTGCCGGTGACGAGCTGGCCGCCCGCCGCACCCTTGTCCGGGAATACGTGCTTTCCCTTGCCGCTCGTTTACCGTTGGCGGGGGTGTGTCATGCATAATCAGCCTGCCGCTCAGACCGTCTCAGCGCGTCGTGATGACCTCAATGCCATCAGTGAACACCTGAGCCTCGAATCATTCCATAAACTCAACCGTGCCTGTGAAACCCTGCAGTATTTCGGCAGTGATTTACGACGCCATGAAATCAACGGACTCAGCCAGCTTTATACCCCGCAAATCCTGAGTTATGTGCATGAAGACATCAGCCATGTGCTCGAAGAACTCAAGGCCAAAGGCCTGTGCCGTGACTTTCTCGTCACGACGTCAGGAAACGGAGGTGAGCACCATGTTTGATTTTCCTCAGCCGGGTGAAATATATCGCTGTACAGGATTTCCTGACGTGGTGGTGTCGGGCGTGCTGGCCGACGGAATTCCGTGGGATATGCCGTACCGCTGTCCGGGGCTGGTCTGGAACCCGTACCGGCGCACCTACACCATCCTCATTCGAATTATTGCCGGTGGCAGCATGGCAGAGATTCCGCTCGGTCGTTTTTTGCGGGACTTTACCTGTGAGCATCCCGATGTATTTAAGCGCAGCCCTGAAAACCGCCACGCCGTATTACGCGAAATAGCGGCCGACCCGGCATTACAGCAATACCGGGCGCGGAATATCGATAACTATCCTGACGATATTCCCCCGGTTAAACGCCCGGCGCCGGTGGCGCATAAATGGCGGAATAATTTCAGGCCGGAAACGGAAATAAAACCGGATAACAGCTACCGCCATTATCTGTAATTAAAAAACGATAACGAATATTAAATGTGCGTATCTGCGCAGGGATACGCACGTCCTCAGGAGACGAAATAATGCCTGTTAACAGTACGGAACGGCCGCAGAATATAAACCAGCCCACCATCAGCCGGGCAGACCTTGAATGCCTCGAACATCTTCGCAACGTCGGCCAGCTCGTCGGCGACCTGATGCAGGTGCAGGGCTGTACCACCGTGCGCCATAATCCGGCGCAGCAGCTACAGCTCACCTCGGTGATTTACCTCATGACTGCCCGGCTCGACGGCGTGGTCGACCGCTGCAATCAGCACTGGCTGACCGGGGAGGGCAGTGTATGAAAACCGCACTATCTCCCGTTCTGCGCGCTGCACTTTACCGCCGCGCGGTCGCCTGTGCCTGGCTGACCCTGTGCGAACGTCAGCACCGCTACCCGCAGCTCACGCTCAGTACGCTGGAAAGCGCCATTGCGGCAGAGCTGGAGGGCTTCTACCTGCGCCAGCATGGCGAGGAAAAAGGCCGCCAGATTGCCTGTGCCCTGCTCGAAGATTTAATGGAAGCCGGTCCACTGAAAGCCGCCCCGTCGCTGTCCTTTCTCGGGCTGGCCGTGATGGATGAGCTTTGCGCCCGTCATATCACCGCACCGGCACTGCACTGAGGGAGAAAATAACAATGAAAATGAACGTAACGGACACCGTAAAACAGGCGTGCGGCCACTGGCCGCGCATTCTCCCTGCGCTGGGTGTGAAGGTGATTAAAAACCGCCATCAGTCCTGCCCGGTGTGCGGTGGCTCTGACCGTTTCCGCTTTGACGATAAAGAGGGGCGCGGGACGTGGTTCTGTAACCAGTGCGGTGCGGGGGACGGCCTGAAACTGGTTGAGAAAGTGTTCGGCGTGACCCCGTCAGAGGCGGCCGGAAAGGTGAACGCCGTGACCGGCAACCTGCCACCGGTTTCCCCGGCGGTGACTGCGGCCGCAGAGGCTGAAACTGAGGAAGACCGCAAAGCGGCGGCCACGCTGGCCGCAAAACTGACGGAGAAAGCCCGCCCGGCCACCGGCAATGCCTACCTCACCCGCAAGGGCTTCCCCGGCCGGGAATGTCTGACGCTCACCACCCTGCATAAAACCGGCGGTGTGACGTACCGTGCCGGCGATGTGGTTGTCCCGCTTTATGACAATAGCGGCGCACTGGTTAACGTCCAGCTCATTAACGCTGACGGTCTCAAGCGCACCCTGAAAGGCGGTCAGGTGAAAGGGGTGTGTCATATTCTCGACGGGAAAAAAGAGGCGGGAAAACGGCTGTGGATAGCTGAGGGCTACGCGACCGCGCTCACCGTGCATCATCTGACCGGGGAAACCGTCATGGTGGCGCTGTCGTCGGTGAACCTCCTTTCTCTGGTAAGCCTTGCCCGTCACAAATATCCGGCCTGCCGGATTGTGCTGGCCGCCGACCGCGACCTTAACGGCGACGGCCAGACCAAAGCGTCTGCGGCCGCAGAGTCCTGTGAGGGCGTGGTCGCCCTGCCGCCGGTGTTTGGTGACTGGAATGATGCGTATACACAGCACGGCGGGGATGCCACGCGTAAAGCCATTTATGACGCCATCCGGCCACCGGCTGACAGCCCGTTCAGCACCATGAGCGAGGCGGAATTTACCGCCATGAGCACCAGTGAGAAAGCCATGCGGGTGCATGAACATTACGGCGAAGCGCTGGCCGTGGATGCGAACGGGCAGCTCCTGTCCCGCTATGAGGCGGGAATATGGAAAATCATTCCGCCATCGGACTTTGCGCGCGACGTGGCCGGGCTGTTCCAGCGTCTGCGCGCCCCGTTTTCATCGGGGAAAATTGCCTCGGTGGTGGACACCCTGAAACTGATTATTCCGCAGCAGGACGCCCCGCCACGGCGGCTGATTGGCTTTCGCAACGGGGTGCTCGATACCAAAAGCGGAGTATTCAGCCCGCACAGCAAAACGCACTGGCTGCGCACGCTGTGCGATGTGGATTTCACCCCGCCGGTGGAAGGGGAAACGCTGGAGACGCACGCGCCGAATTTCTGGCGCTGGCTCGACCGTGCCGCCGGTTCGTGCGCCGATAAACGGGATGTGATACTC
>NZ_SZWV01000043.1:76334-76419 GCF_005280945.1 Citrobacter sp. wls718 | reverse complement strand
CATTACCGGCGGCGATGCGGTCTCCGTTGACCCGAAATACCGCGATGCGTACTCCACCCATATTCCGGCGGTGATACTGGCCGTA
>NZ_SZWV01000043.1:73998-76324 GCF_005280945.1 Citrobacter sp. wls718 | reverse complement strand
CATTACCGGCGGCGATGCGGTCTCGGTTGACCCGAAATATCAGAACCCGTACTCAACACATATTCCGGCGGTGATTCTGGCCGTGAACAATAACCCGATGCGCTTCACCGACCGCAGCGGCGGCGTCTCCCGTCGCCGGGTGATTATTCATTTCCCGGAGCAGATTGCCCCGGAGGAACGCGACCCGCAGCTCAGGGATAAAATCGCCCGCGAGCTGGCCGTCATTGTGCGCCAGCTTATGCAGAAATTCAGCGACCCGATGACTGCACGCGCACTGCTCCAGTCGCAGCAGAATTCCGACGAGGCGCTCAACATCAAGCGCGATGCTGACCCGACGTTTGATTTTTGCGGCTATCTGGAAATGCTCCCGCAGACCAACGGGATGTTTATGGGGAATGCCAGCATCATCCCGCGTAATTATCGTAAATATCTCTATCACGCGTATCTGGCCTATATGGAGGCTAACGGCTACAGGAACGTGCTCAGCCTTAAAATGTTCGGGCTGGGGCTGCCCATGATGCTGAAAGAGTACGGCCTGAATTATGAGAAGCGACACACAAAGCAGGGGATACAAACCAACCTGTCGCTGAAAGAGGAAAGCTACGGCGACTGGCTGCCGAAGTGCGACGAACCCGCAGCAACATAACCTCACTCAGACCGGCAACAGCCGGTCTTTTCCTTTCTGGCCATTGCCACAGGGTGAACAATCCACTGTTCACCCTTCACCGTATATTCACCCTGTATCACCATGAAATTATTGATAAAAAACCAGCGGTGAACAGTGTGAACAATAAAACCTGAAAAAACTTTTTATCACCCTGCGCATCGCCTGAGCGGGCGGTTCCAGAACGAGCACAAATCACAAAGGTGAAGAGTCGACTGTTCACTCTTCACTAACCATTCACCACTTATCGTTATGATATTAAAAAGAAAAATGAAAAGGTGAACAGTGTGAACAGTTATATGGAAAAAAAGAATTTTACTGATGTTCAATATTACCCCGGTTAGGATCCGTATATCGGAACCTAACCGATGGGGAAAATATCAATTTCCTTTTGAATACCAATCAGTTGTGAACTTAAGGGGCTTAAAAAACCATGGGGGCACAAAAGGGGGCACATAAACATGTATTCTTTTTTATTTTCTTTGTTTTCAGTTTATTACATTATGTTTTGAGTCCGGCCTTCGCACCATCGGAACATCAATAGACGTCAACGGACGTCTTTTTTTGTGCCTGAAATCCAGCATTCGCAAGACTTTCCTCGCTTTTTCAGTCAACCGACGTCAATCTGAGTTACCCCACATCAACATGCTTGTGAGTATAGAACCGAGTATATATGCTGGTTCGATATTGCTTATATACTCACGGCAGCATATGGAACGAATACCATCATGGCCCTGACTGATACAAAGGTGCGTGCGGCAAAATCCGAAGCAAAGGAATACTCGTTAGTAGATGGCGACGGCATGTTTTTACTGGTACACCCTAACGGCTCCAAATACTGGCGCTTTCGTTTCCGCTTTGGTGGTAAACAACATCTGATGGCTTTTGGTGTCTACCCCGAAACGTCACTGGCTGATGCTCGTCAAAAGAGGGAAGAGGCCAGAAGGCTTGTTGCTGCCGGTGTCGATCCTCGCGAACATAAGCGTGCAGTAAAAGAAGAACAGGCTAAAGAGGTCATCACTTTTGAATCTGTTGCCAGAGACTGGCACGCTAGCAATCGAAAGTGGTCTAAGTCACACAGTGCTCGGGTTCTTAAAAGTCTGGAAGATAATTTGTTCGATGCGATTGGTAAGCGAAATATCGCAGATTTAAAAACTCAAGACTTACTAAAGCCACTTAAAGCCGTAGAGATGTCTGGACGTCTTTAGGTGGCGGCGCGCCTTCAACAACGAACAACATCAATTATGCGATTTGCCGTACAGAGCGGTTTAATTGACTACAACCCTGCGCAAGAGATCGCTGGAGCGATTGCCACAGCTAAACGACAACATCGCGCCGCACTGGACTTTGATCGCATTCCTGAACTACTTCATCGAATTGATTCTTACACAGGCAGAACACTTACACGCTTAGCTGTGGAGCTGACGTTGTTAGTCTTCATTCGATCTAGTGAACTGCGTTTTGCTCGTTGGTCAGAAGTCGATTTTGACACTGCAAAGTGGACGATTCCGGGAGAACGTGAACCACTTGAAGGTGTTAAGCATTCACACCGAGGCTCAAAGATGCGGACTCCTCATCTTGTTCCTTTATCTCACCAAGCACTCGGTATTCTGAAAAAGATCAAAAGCTTGAGTGGAAACTGTGAGCTCATCTTCGTTGGTG
>NZ_SZWV01000043.1:61192-73988 GCF_005280945.1 Citrobacter sp. wls718 | reverse complement strand
GCGCTTCACCGACCGCAGCGGCGGAGTGTCGCGTCGCAGGGTGATAATGCACTTCCCGGAACAGATTGCCCCGGAAGAACGTGACCCAAAGCTGAAAGATAAAATCGCCCGGGAGCTGGCCGTCATCGTGCGCCAGCTTATGCAGACGTTCAGCGACCCGATGACCGCGCGAACACTGCTCCAGTCGCAGCAGAACTCCGACGAGGCGCTCAGTATTAAACGCGACGCCGACCCGACATTTGATTTTTGTGGCTATCTGGAGGCGCTGCCCGAACCTGACGGTATGTACATGGGGAATGCGAATATCATCCCGCGACAGCCGCGCCTGTACCTGTATCACGCCTATCTGGTCTACATGGAGGCGCACGGCTACAAGAACACACTCAGCCTGACCATGTTCGGCAAAGGGCTGTCATCGATGCTGAAAGAGTACGGGCTGAATTACGGTAAGCGACGAACAAATCAGGGGATGCAGACGAACCTTGCGCTCAGGGAGGAAAGTAACGCCGACTGGCTGCCCCGGTGCGATGAAACCACCGCGACATAACCTACCCGGACCGGCATCAGCCGGTCTTTTTTTATCTGAAATCCCGGAAAGTGAACAGTAAAGTGTTCACTGTTCACGGACTGTTCATCGTGTATCATGTTGAAAATAAAGATAAATAATGGCGAGTGAACAGTGTGAACAGTTTTCCGTAAAAAAAGTTTTTTTCGTAGTTTGAGGTTGTGCGAAAAATGAACGCATCCGCCAATGTGTATAGGGGTGTGTATAGGTTTATTCTTCGATATTATTTTTTTCAATAAAATCAATTGATTGATTCTATTTGTCGACTCCTATTATCGCACCATTTCAAACTATTCCCAGGTCTACCGAAATCAACTCAAAGTCCGTGTTTTTCCGCTTCTGACATGTTTCTAAATCTCCAGCGTTAATCGGCCTCAGCCGACATCACGTTCCTGTTGGTGGCATTAATGGGGGCATTCTGTGTAGATGCCCCCAATGAAGCTAAACGCACGCCATTGCCGCTATTTCTCGTTTCTTTCTGGCCTATGACTCAGGGTGTCCGTCGATCGCGGCTTTAAGGTCGCGATATTCTTCGCATTGAGTGCCGCAGAGGGTTTTAATGGTGGCCAGTTCCGCTTTTGCCAGATCGGGGCGACCCTTAACCATCCATGCCTCACCGAGGTATTCGCGTACTTTGGCATAATGCGGATCAAGGGCAATCGAGCGTTGATAATAGCCAATCCCTTCATCCGTACGACCCAGTTTGCGGGTGGCATAACCCCGATAGTTCCAGGCCTCACGCGTATTGGGTTGCTGTAAGGTATCGAGTAAATTGATAGCGTCCTGATAGTGACCGGTTTTCGCCAGGTGATACGCATACTGTGTTTTATCCTGATCGTCGATCATACTGCTTTTTTCGGGCAAACAGTTTTTGGTTTTGTTGTCGTAAACCTGGCCCTTCGGGCAGTTGGCGTCGTGGTATCGTCATTTCCCATGGCGTTTACCGAAGCTGAATAGAGCAGCCCGCTTGAGACCAGACAAATCAGCGGCAGATATTTTGGAGCGAATTGCATTTTCATGATCCCGTCCTGTGCGTGTGTGAAGGGAGATTCCGGCATGCCGGAACAGTACAGGGCATGCTTTTATTGATTATTGATGCCAAAAAATGACCTGCCGTTTATTTTTGTAGTACTTCACGAACGTTGCCCATCACCGTGTTCCAGAAATAAAAAAACACACAGGGGGATCGCCCTGTGCGTCGGGTTTACAGCCCAAGAACTTAAACCCCAAGGCGATCGCGTAAGCTGTAATACGCTGCGCTTTAATGAGGTTGCTGCTGCGTGGCGCAGTGAATACCACCGCCGCCTGCTGCGATACCGTCGATATTCAGTTGAATAATTTCACGCTCAGCAAACAGCTCCTGCAAAATAGCGCGGGTATTGCGGTCGGTTCGTTTATCACCAAACTCTGGCGCAATAACGGCGCCATTGCAGAGGTAAAAATTGATATAGCCGGCGGCAAAGTCGTCGTTTGCATAGGTTTGGCGGATTGTGGTGGGGCCTTCCAGCGCTACGACGTTCAGGCGACGTCCTTTGGCGTCCGTCGCGGCACGTAATATCGCCAGATGACGGCGGGTTACGGCGTAATCGAACGATGACGCATCCAGCTCGAGACCCGCGACGACCGTACCCGGATGCGTAAACCGGGCATAAAAGTCTGTATGCCCATCGGTAATATCTTTCCCGGCGATACCCGGTAACCAGATGATTTTTTCCAGCCCCAGCAGGCGCTTTAGTTCGGCCTCACACTCTGTTTTGCTTACGCCGGGGTTGCGGTTTGGGTTAATAACGCAGCTTTCGGTAATAATCGCCGTGCCTTCGCCGTCCACTTCGATACCGCCACCTTCAAGCGTTAGTGAAGAAAGAATAAATTCAGCCTTAGCGTCATTGGTGACGAACTCAGCGATTTTTGCGTCGCGCTCATGTTCCTGTTTATCGCCCCAACCGTTGAAATTAAACCCGACTCCGCCGAGTGTGCCGGCAGTGTTTTTCACAAACACCGGTCCCGTATCGCGGATCCACAGATCGTCAATTGACTGCACCAACACATTGACCGATGGCCCACACAGCTTTGCCGCGAGGTCGCTGTCTTCTTCGCGAACCAGCATATTTACCGGTTCAAATGCGGCGATGGTTTTGGCGATCAGGGCCAGGTTTCCCTGGACTACCGGCAGCAGGTGAGGCTCCCAGATCTCTGCACTGGCGCCAAATGCCATCCAGGTTGCCGCATGGGGCGCACCTTCATCTGGCATTAGCCAGCGGTGGGTTTCTGCTGCGCTGGCCAATTTACTGAAGCCGATACCCGTTATACTGGCGAGTAACATACTCGTTGACGTCACTAGACTCTGTCTGACGAACGAACGTCTTGTGATCATGGGAAAACCTTTTTTGTCTATTCGCCGATTTACGCTGAACAGAATAATAATAGATGATAAATAATAGACAGCATTTATTTATTAAATAATAAATAATTATATGTCGTGAAAGTTCAGTCGAAATATAACACAGGGATTCTTACATGCAATTCATTCACTCTTAATTAATGGGCGTAACAGGCTGGTATTAAAATTTCTCAATTATATATTTATAGATAATTTATATTTATTAGTAGCGCTTTCCCTTGTGCTTAAGATGAATGCGACCTTCTGACGTGCCCCTGTGCAGACTGTGATCCGGCCGATTATTCTACGGTATTTATTAATGACGTATAGCGCGTGAACTATAGTAAAAAGGGCCGTTATTTCTGCACTTAATCGCTATGGGCGGGGACATTGATGAAAAAAATACTGATGCTGGTCGGAGATTATGTCGAAGATTATGAAACGATGGTGCCTTTTCAGGCGCTGAAAATGTTAGGTCACCGCGTGGACGCCGTCTGCCCGGATAAACGTGAAGGGGACTATGTTCAGACCGCCATTCATGATTTTGACGGGGCGCAGACCTACAGCGAAAAACCAGGACATCGTTTTACCCTGAATGCGAATTTTGCTGACGCGCGGGCGGCCGATTATGACGCGCTGCTGATCCCCGGTGGACGCGCCCCGGAGTATCTCCGGCTGAACCCGGATGTTATTCAACTGGTTCAGGACTTTAACTCGGCGGGCAAACCGATCGCCGCCGTCTGTCATGGTCCACAGCTGTTAGCCGCGGCCGGCGTGTTAGAAAACCGCACCTGTAGCGCCTATCCAGCCTGCGCGCCTGAAATTCGCCTGAGTGGCGGGCATTACGCGGATATCGGCATTGACCAGGCTCACGTTGACGGCAATCTGGTCACCGCACCGGCATGGCCTGCACATCCTGAATGGCTGGCCAAATTTGTTGATGTATTAATGAAGTAACTGACCGGTAAATCTGCACGTCGGTATAACCGCTTCGGCTATACCGACGGTAGGGCGGTCAACCTTAGCGGTATCTCTCAGCCTTATCTTTAAGATTATTATTGATAATAATTCTCATTATTATTGTTGCATTCTGTAGGTAATGGTAATGTTGCCACCAACCCGAAATCGCGAACCCCATTCCCTGTGCAGAAAACTGTATGAACAACACCACCGGCCAAAATACAGCCGCACGGCTGGCACGAACCTTCTCCGTCAGTGAGTTTATGGATTTTGGTGAGCGTTACGGCATTGATTACCGCTTTCCGCAGCTTTCGCAACAGCTGGATTTCCCCCATGCCAGCCCCGTGCTACAGGGAAAAGTCGAAGAGATGACGCTGCCCTGCGGGATGTGTGTTACCCACTCCGATGTGCAGGTGCTGCAACCCTACGAAACTACCTCCCGCCACAGCACTCCCCTGTATATGCTGGTAGTGCTGGAAGGTTGTGTGACATTGACTCTCAATGGGCAGCAGCATGTGGTGCGTTCCGGCATGGCGTTTAGTTCTCGCCTCAGCGAACATCAGACCATGAGCGCCCGTCACCCTGCGGACTGCAAGCTGCGAACGTTATCGTTGGGACTGTATCCGGACGGCGCGTGGCGCACGGGGTTGCTGGAGTCGTTAATGGTTGAATGGGAAAGATGCCAGACGCCAACGCTTATCTGGCAAGTGCCGGGCTTTTTGCTCAGTGGATTACAGTACGCCCAGCAGAGCACGCTCAGTAATGTATCCCGCCAGCTGATGCTGGAAGGGCTTATTTTGCAACTGTTCGGCCACGGTCTCAGCGTCTGTCAGGTGGAGAGCAGCAGACGCCAGGCTGCCAGCGGCGAACAGCAACGCCTCGAGATTGTGCGTCGTTTGCTGGAACAGACGCCGGAAAATGACTACACCCTCAGCGAACTGGCCCAGCGTGCGGCGATGAGCCCCAGCAGCCTGCGCAGCAAGTTTCGTGCGGCGTATGGCTGCTCCGTATTTGACTACCTGCGCGACTGCCGTCTGGAACGGGCGCGGGGGTATTTATTAGAAGGGTACAGCGTACAGCAGGCGGCATGGATGTCGGGCTACCAGCACGCCACCAACTTTTCGACCGCCTTTCGTCGCCGCTACGGTTTCTCGCCTGGCGATATCCTCAAACCTTGCTAATCCATTTCTCCGTTTTATGCGCGCGTCTGAATCGCATTTTGGCGCTGCGCATACGTAACCTGGCATCCGGCATAGCTATCTCTGGCATAAAAAGCGCAATAATTCTCATTTACAATTAGAAATGCCTTGGGAGATGTTCATGTTCGCGAAGACTCGGTTGGCGCTGCTGGTGGGATGGGTGACCGGCAGCGTGGCTTTTCCTCTGCTGGCGCAGGAAACAACAAAAAACGATACGGTGGTGGTCACCTCGCAAATGCAGAGCGGCGCCACCAAGCTTGCCACGCCGGATATTGAAACCCCGCAGTCGGTGTCCATCATTACTCGTGAACAGTTTGAAGAGCAGGGTGCCACCAGCGTGCGCCAGGCCGTCAGCTACACGCCAGGGGTGTACAGCAATCAGATTGGTGCCTCTAACCGCTTTGACTATATTGTGCTGCGCGGTTTCTCCGACGGTAGCCTCGATAACGTCTATCTCGATGGCCTGAAGATGATGGGTGATACCAACTCGCACAGCTCACTGGTGGTCGATCCGTGGTTCCTCGACAATATTGAAGTGGTGCGCGGTCCGGCTTCGGTGCTGTATGGCCGTTCTTCACCGGGTGGCATTGTGGCGCTGACCTCACGTAAACCGTCGTTTGATGCGGGTGGTGAAGTGAAGCTGTTTGCCGGCAATAACAACCAGCGTGGCGCCGCCTTTGACGTCACCGGCGCACTGGATGATAACGATCGCGTGGCGGCGCGTCTGAGTGGGATGACACGCTATGCGGACTCGCAGTTTGGTCCGTTGAAGGAAGAACGCTACGCGCTGATGCCCAGCCTGACCTGGCGTATCACCGACCAGACGCGTCTCGACCTGATGGCCTACCTGCACCGCGATCCGGAAGGTGGCAGCCACTCGGGTCTGCCATATGATGGCACCGTGGTGCCGCACGACGGGCAAAAGATTTCCAATACCTTCTTTGAAGGTGAGGATGACTACGACAAATACGATCGTCGCGAGAACATGGTGGGCTACAACATCGAGCACATGTTCGACAACGGTTGGTCGGTACGACAAAAGCTGCGCTATCTGCATACCGATGTTGAACTTAATCAGGTGTATGCGGCGGGCTGGCTGAATGACACTGAACTCAACCGCGGCTATTCCGGCTCCGATGAGAATATGTCGGCCATTACGCTGGATAACCAACTCGACGGCAGCGTGGATACCTGGCAGGTGAACCACCGCCTGCTGGTGGGCATTGACTATCAGAGTCGCAGCAATAACACCACTGGCTATTACGGCGCGTTCCCGCCGATTGACGCCTTTAACCCGGTGTACGGCGCGAAGCCGGATTACATCAACATGTACGCGCGTGAAAAACACAAGCTGCGCCAGACGGGCTACTATTTGCAGGATCAGATGTCATGGGATCGCTGGCGCATTACGCTCGGTGGCCGTTACGATCAGGTCAGCGTGTCGAACATTGATAAGATAAACGATACCCGCAGCGATCTGGATAAAAACAACTTCAGCACTCGTGCCGCGCTGCTCTATCTGTTCGATAACGGTTTTGCGCCGTACATCAGTTACTCCACCGCGTTCACACCGACCAGCTTTGCCGACGAAAACGGCAACCTGTTGGAGCCAATGAAAGGCAAGCAGTGGGAAGCCGGGTTGAAGTATGAGCCGGAGGGGCTGAACAGCCAGTTTAGCGCATCGGTATTCCGTATCAATCAGACCAATATCGCCACCAAAGAAGAACCGACCGACCCGTACCGCTCAATTGGCGAAATTGAATCGGAAGGGGTCGAGCTGGAGGCGATCAGCCAACTGACGGAGAGCTTCCGCCTGCAGGCGGCATACACCTATACCGACATTCGCTACAAGAAGAGCAGTCCGGAGGAGCAGGGTAAGCGTGCGGTGTACGCCCCGCGTAATCAGGCCAGCACCTGGTTGAGCTACGATGTGAAAAGTGGTCCGCTGGACGGCCTGACGCTGGGATCTGGCGTGCGCTACGTCAACGGGATCACCAGCGATCGCCTGAATACCCATACTCTGCCGTCGTACACGTTGGTGGATATGGCGGTAGGCTACGACTTAACGAATATTGGGATTAAGGGTTTGAGTGCGCAACTGAACGTCAACAACCTGACCGATAAACGCTACGTGGCGGCCTGTAACTCGCTCTCGTATTGCTACTTCGGTGCGGAGCGCAGTATCGTTGGCAGCGTGTCGTGGAAATTCTGATGTTAACCATCGGTTTTTAGCCGGATGGCGGCGCTGGCGCCTTATCCGGCCTACGGGGTGCACACTCATGTAGGCCTGATAAGCGAAGCGCCATCAGGCATTGATGGCCCGTTGATGACCAGACCGGTTATTGCGTAAAGCCGTTCTGGATACAAATCTGGGCGCTGGTTCTCAGGGTAAAGGCGAGCTTGTCCGGGTACTGGCTGTAATAGTTATGCTCTTCTTCCAGCCCTTTCGCCTGTGCCAGACGCACTGTTTCCAGCGAGCAGGTACGATAAATCAAATCCCTGTTCATATTAGTCTGCTTCTCGCGCTGCTTATCGGCGGGTAACGCCTGCCAGCTTTCTGACAGCGAGTAATCGTAGACCACCCGATTTCCCTTCGCCTGTACGTTCTCAATGGTAATGAAGTTGTCTATTTTCAGCCGCGGCTGTCCGCGCATTTTCTTCTTGTCTTCTGTGGCGGCATATTGCGCCAGTGCATTAATGTCCATACTGGCTATTTTTTGCTTATAGACCTCAACATAAGCCGTCGGCTGCTGATAATGCTGAGCGTAGGCGTTTCTTAACTCCCCGTCGCTCATTGAACAGCCAGCCAGAAAAAGAGGTAATAACAGTGCCAGTTTCATTTTAGTCATGGTTTTATTCCCGCGCATTATTGAGGTCCCTTATTGCCGAACATGAAATAAAAATAGAATTATTCCAGAGGCTATTTAAGGTTGTATAAACGGGACGCCGATGGCACAAGTTCATTAATCTTAAAATGGTCGAAAAAGGCGGAAACCCTGCCAGAATTGGCAGGGTGTTTGATGGTCTGCAAGGCGGTAAACGTTAATGCCCGATCATTCTGGCTTTCGGTATCAACTGAAAATACATATGCTCCGGTACCGGCGTCTGCCAGACGTTGGCATACATCGCATAGCCAATGACGGCAAATAGAATACCGAGCAGCAGTAGCGTCATTCCCCATCCAGGTAAAGCGACGCGTTGCCACCACGGTTTAGGTGCGGCGTTGCCGGTCGGTCTCTGCAGTGAAAACGTCAGCGTTGAGGCGACCGGGCATGATTCAACGCAGGTCATGCAGCCGGTACATTCAACGGTGCGAACCTGAATAAGCTTGTCCACCGGAATGTTTGACGGGCAGTTCTTTGCGCATTTTCCGCAGTCGATGCAGCTGTCTGCATTACGCCGGATTTTAAATGGAGAGAGCAGGGATAAGAGGCCGAGCAGGGCACCATACGGGCATAAATAGCGACACCAGGCGTTACGAATAAACAGGCTCATGATGCTGATAATCGCCACGAAAACCAGCGTCGCCGTGCCAATATGGCGGAAGAAATCGAGCATCTTGACGTCGATAATCATGCCGTAGGCCGACATCAAAAAGTACTGGATCCCCTGCGCGGGCATCGACAGGGCAATATACAGAAAGAAGCTCAGCAGCAGATATTTCAGGCTCAGCAGCGGCAGATCCAGCCAGCGCGGCAGTGTGAAATGGCGGCCAACAAGTTTTTTACCCAGATTGCCAATCAACTCTGACAGCGTCCCCACCGGACAGAGCCACGAGCAGAATGATTTTTTTAACAGCAGACTTATCAGTATAAACGCGACGAGCAGCAGCATGGAGGCGGCGTGGATCGGCGGAAGGTATCCGGTTTCCAGCGTATACCTGATGTTCATCAGCCCGGCGATAGGCAGCCACCCTTCAATCCCTCCCGGTCTGGGAATATACACGCTGGTGCCGCCGGTCTCAAAATAGCGGACCCAGTAATAAAAGGTCACGCCAATATAGATATTAATCGCCAGCAGAAGAAACTGGGTGGCTCTTCGCCAGGTGCTGGCATTCCGCCAGTCATTCCATGGCAGTTTTCCTCCGGTGGTGCCTGGACGGCGCTGCCAGCGTGTTCTCTTATTCCCGTTCATGATTTTATTATCCCTCATCGTTTCCTTCCCGCATTCAGGAGGACGCATCACCGGGATATGCTAACGCGATAAAGATATCATGTATTTGATTTGCATCTTATTCAGCGGCTGTTATTTTGCGCCAGGCAAAAGCCCTATTAAAAATAACAGCACGAGTATTAACACGGGTCAGATAAATACCCTGAAGGGGGTATTTATTTCTGCGGAAAGGGAAAAGTTATTCCTGATAGGTTTCGACGCGGTTACGGCCACGGCTTTTTGCCAGATACAGTGCGCGGTCGGCTTTATCCACCAACTGTTTGTAGTCCGGATGGTAGTCATATTCGGCGATACCGATACTGACGGTAATCGAGAAGGATTCCGTCGCCGAGGCCGCCATGCGCAGGTCGGCAATCTTTTTACGCAGGGTTTCCAGAATAATACTGGCCTGTGAAACCTCTGACTCGACCAGCAGGATCATAAACTCTTCACCGCCGTAGCGGAAAACGTAGTCGCTGCTGCGGATATGCTCATAAATCACCGCCGCCACGCTTTTCAGCGCCATGTCGCCGGTGTTATGCCCATAGCTGTCGTTGATTTGTTTGAAGTAATCAATGTCTAACATGGCCAGGGTGAACGGCTTGCGCGCATGTAATGCCAGCGAAATTTCGCGCCGCATAATGGTCGGAATAAAGCGGCGGTTAAGCAGCTGGGTCAGCGAGTCTTTACCGTTTTCCTGTTTGACCAGCGCTTCAAACATCGAGGCCAGAAGGTAATGGATTTTTGCCGACAGTTGGCGGACATCCTGCAATAAACTCATCCGTACGGCTTCTGCAGGTTGCTGTAGATTCAACAGTGTCTGGGTCAGACGGTTATCAATTTCTGCAATCACAGATTCCATTTCGGCAAGCAGATTGCTGTTACCGAATATATGTTTTCCCTTATGGGAGAACCACATACCAAAATCGGAGTTTGCCAGAAAGACCAGTTCCCCAACGGGTAATCCGGTGGCAATGTTGTAGATAAACTGATTTTCCCAGTCGGTAAACGAGCGGATTTGCCGCTCGCGCTCGACGTTGACGTCGTCATAAATCGTTTGCAGGCGATACTGTTCTTGCGTGTTCAGGGAGTTTTGATAGCTTGGCGAATAGGAGACGGTCATCGCCTCCAGTGCGGTATCCATTGCCAGGCTGCTAAAGCAGATAGCGTCACTCAACAGGTGAGGCGGGTAGTCTGCTTTCTTTTTCAGCACCCGATACAACTCATCTTTCAGCTTGCGCGCGCCCCGATTGACCAGATCGATGGGCAGGCCGATACGCGCATGCACCACGCCGATTTCGCGTTGTTTGAGCAGCAACTGTGAGAGGTCTTCCTGCGCGCTACCCAGCACGCTGCGCAGCCAGTTAAACATGCTGCCGCTAAGCCGCGTGCTGACTTGTTCAGTATTCAGGAACAATGCGCTCTCGGCATGGGAGAGCATGTAGTCATAAAACACGGTCACTAAATGGCGGATCTCCTCATCGCTTAACGAAGTCAGGATCGTATGGACGTCAGGAGACGTCTGGCGCAGCAGCGCCTGCCATTCAGTCAGTAGTAATGTGTCGTTTGCGGGGGCAACCTGTTCCATCTCACAGCCACTCAAAAATACGTTTAAAAATCCAGGCGGTATTACGGACAATTACGTCACGATGGTCAAGCGAAACTGTGTTTCAGGTGCGTTAACGATGGGTGATGCCTTCGTAAATCAGCCTCAGGGCGAAGGCTCCGATAATGGCACCAATCACCCGACTGGCAATCCGGTGGATCCGCCCATATGCGCGGCGAACTGCAGGTAAAGAAAACGCCTGACTGAGAAAAATACGCCAGATAACGGAAGACAACACAATCCCCGCCCACGCCATCATCCTTGCCCATGTCGGCGTGTCTGCACTCAGCGTGACCGAGAAAATACTAATAAAAAACAGCACGGTTTGTGGATTGGATAAATCCGTTAACAGTCCGCGCCGGAAGAAGACGTACCAGGGTGCAGAAATCGGCTGCTGTAACGTTGGCATTTGTGGTGTCGCCTGATGTCGAATGCTGTTCCACGCGAACCACAGTAAATACGCGCCGCCGACAATTTTAATCAGTGAGAATACGCCTTCACACTGGGTGATAAGTGTCGCCATGCCAAACAACCCGAGGCCAGAATAGAACGCATCGCCTAGCGCCACCCCCAGACCGGTCATCACGCCCGCCCGGCGTCCCGATGCCAGACTGGTTTGCACCACCACGAACAAATTTGCACCGGGATTAAAAAAGGTTAACACGAACAAACTGACGGTCAGTACGACGGCGTGTAGAGGTTCCATAAACAACGATTCCATCAGTGAGAATAGAGGGGTATGTGATGCGCAGTCTGGATTAAGACTATTCTGCGTCGTCAGCTACTCTACGTTTTCAACGTACATTTTTCTGAGGATTTACTCACACTGTATTATGAAACAATAGCGCTGTTGCAAGCGGGTATGTCAGGCGATTATTCGCGGCCAGGTGCGGCGGGGAACGCAACGGCGTAGGATCGTCGGTTATCTCCGTTTCGCAAAATCTCTTTATATTTCCGTTAGCTCTGGATTTTTTGAACAAGCTGAACTACTTATTAATCATCCTTGACTCGCACTATCGATGTTCAGGGGTCGATGATGGCGTAAAAACATAAAAATTGGAGCTTTTATGTGAAAACTGGATATAAGGTATTAATTGGTGCGTTAGCTTTTGTCGTTTCCAACGCCTATGCCGCGGAACTGATGATGAAGGTCGATTTTGATAAGGTTGAGTCTCAGTACACCAAGATTGGCACGATTTCTACCAGCAATGAAATGTCTGCCGCAGATGCTAAAGCAGACCTGATTAAGAAAGCCGATGAGAAAGGCGCAGACGTCCTGGTATTAACCTCCGGTCAAACGGACAATAAAATCCATGGCACGGCTAATATTTACAAGAAAAAATAACGCGCTGAACTGAAAGACAAACAACCCGCTGGTCATCGGACCGGCGGGTTATTGTTTTAATCGCCGCCAGAATGTGGTTCTACTGATACCTAAATACCGCGCGGCTGCGGTTTTATCGCCATTACATTGCGCCAGCACCTGCTGCGGTGTCAGTGATGACGCCACCTGAGGAGCTTCGGAGGTAACGGCTAACTCCGGTAACAACTGCTGCAAAAAATGGATGTTCAGTTCAGGTTGCGGTTCCACGCTCAAAAACAGCGCCAGACGCTCCATCATATTACGCAGCTCGCGAATATTTCCCGGCCAGCCATAATTGAGCAGCGTCTGCTGGCTCAGCCCGAGTCCCTTACGCACCGTATCAGAAAACGGCGCGTCGAGTTCCGCCAGTGACTGTTTTAAAAACCCTTCTGCCAGCGGCAGGATATCGGGCAGGCGCTCGCGCAGTGGCGGCAGTGTGAGGCGCAGAATGCTCAGGCGATAAAACAGATCGGTTCGAAACTGGCCCTGTTTCATCTCCTGCTCGAGATGACAGTGGGTGGCGCTGATCACCCGCACATCGACCGGGATCGGCTGATGCCCGCCCACCCGA
>NZ_SZWV01000043.1:52269-61107 GCF_005280945.1 Citrobacter sp. wls718 | reverse complement strand
AGAAACAGCGTCCCGCCGTGGGCAATTTCAAACAGGCCCGCGCGACCGCCCCGACGAGAGCCGGTAAACGCGCCATCTTCATAGCCAAACAGCTCCGCTTCCAACAATGATTCGGTAATAGCCCCGCAGTTAACGGCGACAAATGGCGCTGAGGGCTTGCCACGTCGAGAGTCCTGACGGGTGAAATATTCCCGATGAATCGCCTGCGCCGCCAGCTCTTTCCCCGTCCCGGTTTCACCCTGAATCAGCACCGGTGCGCGCGAGCGGGCGTACAGCATGATGGTGTGGCGAACCTGCTCTATCTGCGGCGAATGACCGCGCATATCACCCAGCGTATAGCGGGTGCGTAGCGTATCGCCGCTGGCGTATTGCCCGTTGCGTCGGAGCGTCAGGCGGGTCATATCCAGCGCATCGCTAAAGGCCTGACGTACGGTGGCCGCCGAATAGATAAAGATCCCGGTCACCCCCGCTTCTTCCGCCAGATCGGTAATCAAGCCCGCGCCAACCACCGCTTGCGTTCCGCCGGCTTTCAGCTCGTTGATCTGCCCGCGCGCATCCTCTTCGGTGATATAGCTGCGCTGCTCCAGGCGCAAATTGAACGTCTTTTGAAAGGCGGTTAATGCGGGCAGTGTTTCCTGATAGGTGACGACGCCAATCGACGGGGTTAGCTTACCGGCTTTCGCCAGCGCCTGTAGCACGTCGAATCCGCTGGGTTTTATCAGGATCACCGGAATCGACAGGCGGCTTTTCAGATACGCGCCGTTGGAACCCGCGGCGATGATGGCATCGCAACGTTCGCTGGCGAGCTTCTTGCGGATATAGGCCACCGCTTTTTCAAAACCCAACTGAATTGGGGTAATGGTTGCGAGGTGATCAAACTCCAGGCTGATGTCGCGAAACAGGTCGAACAGGCGCGTGACGGAGACCGTCCAGATAACCGGTTTGTCGTCATTCATGCGTGGTGGAAGATGTGTCTCAGCCATCGCTAACCCCAAAATTAAAGAACCGAATATTGGGTTTAGTTGTGTTTCATAAATGTTGCAATGAAACGTTCAGGCCGGTTTCATGAAACGCGTGCTGACACGCTTTTGTGCGACAAAAACGCAGAGTAAAATTGTAATTAATTGTTTTAAAAGAGGTAAGTAAAAATAACGCACTCAATAAAGGCGTTGGCATACCCCTTGCTTTAGGTTAATCAACGAACGATAACAAGTTGATAACAAGAGGATGGGATATGTCTCTGCACTCTCCAGGGCTGGCGTTTCGCGCCGCGCTCACTAAAGAAAATCCATTACAAATTGTTGGCACCATCAATGCAAACCACGCTCTGCTGGCCCAGCGCGCTGGGTATCAGGCGATTTATCTCTCTGGTGGCGGCGTGGCTGCCGGGTCGTTAGGGTTACCGGATCTCGGTATCTCTACCCTCGATGATGTACTGACCGATATCCGCCGTATCACCGATGTCTGCCCGCTGCCGCTGCTGGTGGATGCCGATATTGGGTTCGGATCATCCGCGTTTAACGTGGCACGCACGGTGAAATCGATGATCAAAGCCGGGGCCGCTGCGCTGCACATTGAAGATCAGATCGGCGCCAAGCGCTGTGGGCATCGTCCGAACAAGGCGATCGTATCGAAAGAAGAGATGGTCGACAGGATCCGTGCGGCGGTGGATGCGCGTACCGATCCGAACTTTGTTGTTATGGCGCGTACCGATGCGCTGGCGGTGGAAGGGTTAGACGCCGCTATCGATCGTGCGCAGGCGTATGTCGAAGCGGGCGCTGACATGCTGTTCCCGGAAGCCATTACGGAGCTGGCAATGTACCGCCAATTTGCCGATGCCGTGCAGGTACCGATCCTTGCCAACATTACTGAATTTGGCGCAACGCCGTTGTTCACTACCGATGAGTTGCGCAGTGCGAACGTGGCAATGGCGCTGTATCCGCTGTCGGCATTTCGCGCCATGAACCGTGCCGCCGAGCAGGTGTACAACGTGCTGCGCCAGGAAGGCACGCAGAAGAACGTTATCGACATCATGCAGACGCGCAACGAGCTGTACGAAAGCATCAACTACTACCAGTTCGAAGAGAAACTCGACGCGTTGTACGCCACGAAGCCGTAAGCCTGATAAGGCGCAGTCGCCATCAGGCAATGCCGGATGGCGCTACGTTTATCCGGGCTACAACGTACGACGCGATGCATACCCTCAATACCCTATATATAAAAATAACGAGGACAACATGAGCGACACAACGATCCTGCAAAATAGTACGAATGTTATTAAGCCGAAAAAATCGGTCGCGCTGTCCGGCGTGACCGCCGGCAATACCGCCCTGTGCACCGTTGGTAAAAGCGGTAACGATTTACACTATCGTGGCTACGATATTCTCGACCTCGCGCAACAGTGCGAATTTGAAGAAGTGGCGCACCTGCTGATCCACGGAAAATTACCCACCCGCGATGAACTCAACGCCTACAAGGTTAAATTAAAAGCGCTGCGTGGCCTCCCGGCAAACGTGCGTACCGTTCTGGAAGCGTTGCCTGCCGCTTCGCATCCGATGGACGTGATGCGTACCGGCGTTTCTGCGTTGGGCTGCACGCTGCCGGAAAAAGAGGGGCATACCGTCTCCGGCGCGCGCGACATTGCCGATAAGCTGTTGGCCTCGCTCAGCTCGATCCTGCTGTACTGGTATCACTACAGCCACAACGGTGAGCGTATCCAGCCGGAAACCGATGACGATTCCATTGGCGGTCATTTCCTGCACCTGCTGCACGGCGAAAAACCGTCGGCCAGTTGGGAAAAAGCGATGCACATCTCGCTGGTGCTGTATGCCGAACACGAATTCAATGCCTCGACCTTTACCGGACGGGTGATTGCGGGAACCGGCTCGGATATGTATTCCGCGATTATCGGCGCCATTGGCGCGCTGCGCGGTCCGAAACACGGCGGGGCCAACGAAGTGTCGCTGGAAATTCAGCAGCGCTACGAAACGCCGGATGAAGCCGAAGCTGATATCCGTAAACGTGTAGAAAACAAAGAGGTGGTGATTGGCTTTGGTCACCCGGTCTACACCCTTGCTGACCCGCGGCATCAGGTGATCAAGCGTGTGGCGAAGCAGCTTTCCCAGGAAGGCGGCTCGCTGAAAATGTACAACATCGCCGACCGTCTGGAAGAGGTAATGTGGGATACCAAAAAGATGTTCCCGAACCTCGACTGGTTCTCGGCGGTTTCCTACAACATGATGGGCGTCCCGACCGAAATGTTCACCCCGCTGTTTGTCATCGCCCGCGTCACCGGCTGGGCGGCGCACATCATTGAACAGCGCCAGGATAATAAAATCATCCGGCCTTCCGCCAACTACACCGGCCCGGAAGATCGCGTATTTGTCGCTATTGAAAAGCGTTGCTAATGCAAAACCTCTAAAGATAAAAAACAGGAAACGTACCCTATGTCCGCTCATATTTCGAATGTTCGCCCTGAATTTGACCGTGAAATCGTTGATATCGTTGATTACGTGATGAATTACGCCATCACCTCGACGGTGGCGTATGACACCGCGCATTATTGTCTGCTCGACACCCTCGGCTGCGGGCTGGAAGCGCTGGAATATCCGGCCTGTAAAAAACTGCTGGGGCCGATTGTCCCGGGGACGGTGGTGCCGAACGGTGTTCGCGTGCCGGGCACCCAGTTTCAGCTCGATCCGGTGCAGGCAGCGTTTAACATTGGCGCGATGATCCGTTGGCTGGACTTCAACGACACCTGGCTTGCCGCGGAATGGGGCCATCCTTCCGATAACCTTGGCGGGATTCTGGCCACCGCTGACTGGCTGTCGCGCAATGCGGTAGCAGCGGGTAAAGCGCCGCTGACTATGAAAACCGTGCTGACCGGTATGATCAAGGCCCATGAAATTCAGGGCTGTATCGCGCTGGAAAACTCCTTTAACCGCGTCGGCCTGGACCACGTTCTGCTGGTGAAAGTGGCCTCGACCGCCGTAGTCGCCGAGATGCTGGGACTGACCCGCGATGAGATCCTCAACGCGGTTTCGCTGGCGTGGGTCGACGGACAGTCGCTGCGAACCTATCGTCATGCGCCGAATACCGGTACGCGTAAATCCTGGGCGGCGGGGGATGCCACATCCCGGGCGGTACGTCTGGCGCTGATGGCCAAAACCGGCGAGATGGGGTATCCGTCTGCGCTGACGGCGAAAACCTGGGGCTTCTATGATGTCTCCTTCAAAGGAGAAGCGTTCCGCTTCCAGCGTCCGTACGGCTCTTACGTGATGGAAAACGTGCTGTTTAAAATCTCCTTCCCGGCTGAGTTCCACTCCCAGACCGCGGTAGAAGCCGCCATGACGCTGCATGAAAAACTGCTGGCTGCTGGTAAGACGGCCGCCGATATCGAAAAAGTGACGATTCGTACACACGAAGCCTGCATTCGCATCATCGACAAAAAAGGCCCACTGGATAACCCGGCGGATCGCGACCACTGCATCCAGTACATGGTGGCGGTCCCGCTGCTGTTCGGACGCCTGACGGCGGCTGATTATGAAGACGGCGTGGCGCAGGATAAACGCATCGACGCGCTGCGTGAGAAAATTAACTGCTTCGAAGATCCGGCCTTTACCGCCGATTATCACAACCCGGAAAAACGCGCCATCGCCAACGCTATCACCCTGGAGTTTACCGACGGCTCCCGTTTTGACGAAGAGGTGGTGGAATACCCGATCGGCCACGCGCGTCGTCGTACTGACGGCATGCCGAAGCTGGTCGAGAAATTCAAAATCAACCTGGCGCGCCAGTTCCCGACCCGCCAACAACAGCGCATTCTGGATGTTTCCCTGGACAGAACTCGCCTGGAACAGATGCCGGTTAATGAGTACATGGATTTGTTCATTATCTAAAACCTGACTCATTAGGCGTAAGTTCAACAGGAGAGCATTATGTCTTTTAGCGAGTTTTATCAACGATCTATCACTCAACCTGAGTCATTCTGGGCCGAGCAGGCCCAGCGTATTGACTGGCAGCAGCCGTTCACTCAGGTGCTGGACCATAGCCATCCGCCGTTTGCGCGCTGGTTTTGCGGTGGGACGACCAATCTGTGCCATAACGCCATTGACCGTTGGCTGGAGAAGCAGCCCGATGCGCTGGCGCTGATTGCCGTTTCCTCGGAAACCGAAGAAGAGCGCACGTTTACCTTTCGTCAGCTGTATGACGAAGTCAACGTGACGGCCGCTATTCTGCTGTCGCTGGGCGTGCAGCGAGGCGATCGGGTATTGGTGTACATGCCGATGATCACCGAGGCACACATTACGCTGCTGGCCTGTGCACGCATTGGTGCGATCCACTCGGTGGTGTTCGGCGGCTTCGCCTCGCACAGCGTGGCGGCGCGAATCGACGATGCCCGACCGAAGGTCATCGTGTCGGCGGATGCCGGGGCGCGCGGGGGCAAGATCCTGCCGTATAAAAAGCTGCTCGATGATGCCATTGACCAGGCGCAGCATCAGCCGCATCACGTGGTACTGGTCGATCGTGGGCTGGCGAAAATGGCGCGGGTCGAGGGGCGCGATCTCGATTTTGCCGCACTGCGCCAGCAGCATCTCGGGGCGCGCGTGCCGGTGGTGTGGCTGGAGTCGAACGAAACCTCCTGCATACTTTACACTTCCGGCACGACCGGCAAGCCGAAGGGCGTGCAGCGTGACGTTGGCGGCTATGCGGTGGCGCTGGCGACGTCGATGGAGACCATCTTTGGCGGCAAAGCGGGCGGCGTGTTCTTCTGTGCCTCGGATATCGGCTGGGTGGTCGGACACTCCTACATCGTTTATGCCCCGCTGCTGGCGGGGATGGCGACGGTGGTGTACGAAGGGCTGCCGACGTACCCGGACTGCGGTGTGTGGTGGAAGATTGTCGAAAAATATCAGGTCAGCAGAATGTTCTCAGCGCCGACCGCCATTCGCGTGCTGAAGAAGTTCCCGACCGCGCAGATCCGCAATCACGATCTCTCCTCGCTGGAGGTGCTGTATCTGGCGGGCGAGCCGCTGGATGAACCCACTGCGAGTTGGGTAACCCAAACACTGGGCGTGCCGGTGATCGACAACTACTGGCAGACTGAATCCGGTTGGCCGATTATGGCAATTGCCCGTGGCGTGGACGACAGGCCGTCGCGTCTGGGCAGCCCCGGTGTGCCGATGTATGGCTACAACGTGCAGTTGCTCAACGAAGTGACCGGTGAACCCTGCGAAGCGAACGAAAAGGGTATGCTGGTGATTGAAGGGCCGCTGCCACCGGGCTGTATTCAGACCATCTGGGGCGATGACGAACGGTTTGTGAACACCTACTGGTCGCTGTTCTCCCGCCAGGTTTACGCCACCTTCGACTGGGGGATCCGCGACGCAGACGGCTATTACTTCATCTTAGGCCGCACCGATGATGTGATAAACGTGGCCGGACACCGGCTGGGCACCCGCGAGATAGAGGAGAGTATTTCCAGCTATCCGAACGTCGCGGAAGTGGCGGTGGTCGGCGTGAAAGATGCGCTGAAAGGGCAGGTGGCGGTGGCGTTTGTTATCCCGAAACAGAGTGACAGTCTGGAAGACCGCGACATTGCGCATTCAGAAGAGAAGGCGATTATGGCGCTGGTGGACAGCCAGATTGGTAACTTTGGCCGTCCGGCACATGTCTGGTTTGTGTCACAACTGCCGAAGACGCGATCGGGCAAGATGCTAAGGCGTACGATCCAGGCGATCTGTGAAGGCCGCGATCCCGGCGATCTGACCACCATCGACGATCCCGCGTCGTTGCAGCAAATTCGCCAGGCAATCGAAGAATAATCCTCGTTAAACAGCCCGGTAGCGCGATGCTTACCGGGCTTGTTATTACACCCTCTGGCAAACCCCGCGTTATAGCGCCGGGCTTTCCCGGCGACGCAGCAGAGACAACGGCCCCGGCCCGCTCAGTGTGAACACCGAAATCAGCGTAAAAGTCAGCGCAATAATACCCAGCACCAGATACGCGCCATGGAAGCCAATGCTTTCGTACATATTGCCCGCCAGCACCGACATGAAAATCATCGCCAGCTGTTTGAAGAAACAGAAGCACACGAGGTAAATGGTGGCAGAAAACCGTACCTCAAACTGGCTGGTAATGTATTTGAAACAGCCGACGATCAGGAACGGGATTTCAAACATATGCAGCGTTTTGAGGATGATGACCTCCAGCGCCGAGGTGGCGAATGATGAGCCGATAATACGTACCGACATAATCGCCCCGGCCAGCAGTAGAGCGTTCTTCCCACCAATACGGTTTACGATCAACGGCGCAAAGAACATGATCGAGGCGTTGAGTAATTCCCCCATGGTGGTGACATAGCCAAATACCCGCGTGCCTTGTTCACCGGTTGCAAAGAACGAGGTGAAGAAATTGGCAAACTGCTGGTCAAACACATCGTAGGTGCAGGACACGCCAACCACGTACAGCGACAGGAACCACAGCTTTGGCTGCTTAAATAATTCCAGCGCCAGCTTCAGGCTAAAGGCAGAGTGGTTTGCGCCGACGGCATTGGCGACCTCTGCTGATGACGAGGTATCGGTGCGCGAGAAGAACAGCAGCAGGGCGAGGACTACCGCACAGCCAGAACCCAGCCAGAAGACAAATTCATTGTTGATGGTAAACATAATGCCGACAATGGATGCGCACAATGCCCAGCCAACGCAGCCAAACATTCGCGCCCGGCCAAATTCAAAATTGCTGCGGCGACTGACTTTCTCAATATAAGCTTCAATCGCAGGCGCCCCGGCATTATAAATAAATCCCAGGTAGATGCCACCGACAATCGAGCCTACTAAAATATTGAACTGTAATAATGGCCCAAACACGTAAATAAAGAACGGGGCAAACATCACCAGCATGCCAGTGATTATCCACAGCAGATGCTTACGCAGGCCGAGTTTATCAGATAGCAGACCAAATACCGGTTGGAACAGCAACGAAAACAGCGATATACAGGCGAAGATAATGCCGGTATCGCTTTTACTGATATGGTTGATATCGTGTAACCAAATCGGGAAGAAAGGGAAATAGGCACCCATAATAAAAAAGTAAAAGAAGAAGAAAAAACCGAACATCCAGAAGTTAGTGTTTTTTAAATAATACATAATAGACTTCCTCAGGCAAAATAAGGGCAGGTCGTAACCTGCCCATTATTATTATGTTTAGCCCCAGATAACCTGGTAGTGATAACGCCCTGCGCTCAGCAGAAACTCCGGGGAAACGGAAGGGCTCCACGAATCATCCCCGCCGACGCCCATATGGAAGCCGTCAATATTGAGCCAGGTTCCCGCCTCCGGCGACAGCAGATGGCGATGGCTGGTTTCCATTAACTGTTTTTGGCTGTAGCGGCTGATGTTGAACTGGAAGTCACCACACCACTGATGTGCCCCGTAGCGCAGCTCGCGCGTACCGCAGCGCAGGCCGTTTTCGCTCGGGAAGACGTAAGGGGTGTACATCTCATCCAGCGACAGATCCCAACGGTCAAAACAGGCCGCGCTCAGGCGATCCGGGTAGTTCTCATGCGGGCCGAGACCTAACCAGTTTACGCGTTCGGCAACCTGCGCCAGCTGGCAACTGAGGCCGATACGTGCCGGGTGCGGCGTTCCGTTGGCGACATCGACATCCACCGTGATATGCATCTTGCCATGGCCGTCGATACGGTAGGACTTGCAGCTGATAAACAGCGTTTCGCCCTGATACTGCCAGGCGTGCGCGGTGGTAATCAGCACGCTTTCCGACAGGGATTCGGCTTCGCACAACACCCGCTGAGGCTCTGCGCGATAGTGGCCGGCGGCT
>NZ_SZWV01000043.1:16773-52259 GCF_005280945.1 Citrobacter sp. wls718 | reverse complement strand
GCGTTCGACCCAGGCGTTAGGGTCGATGCGCGTCACTTCGCTGACGCCAATGTCGTTATCCAGCGGCGCGCGGGTGAACTGGTCAATGAGCGGGCTTAACAGTTGCGCGTCGCCGCCCAGCCAGTATTGCGTCAGCAATCCTGATTGACGGCAGAATTCCCAACGTTTATCGCTGACGGTCACCGCGAATGTATCGTCACTGACGGTGAGCTGTGGCATGGCGCTGGCGCGTGGGGGGAGCGTCAGGCTGAGTTTCTCTTCCAGCTTCCATTGCTGCCAGGCGCTGATATGCCCGGCGTCTGACCACGCGGTGGCCTGAGGTTGTTCCACGCGCACGGTCAGCCACAGCTGACCGGCGGTGTCCGGCATGGGGAGATCCGGCAGGGTAACCCGCTGACAACCCTGCGGGGCGATATCCAGCGTGACCTCGCCGGTGGCCAGCAGATTGCCGTCCTGGGCGACAGACCAGTGCAGGATTTCGTTATCGCTGTGGCGGAACAGGTATTCGCTGCGCACTTCAATCTGGCGTTCGTCGCCCGGCAACAGCGTAAACTGGAAAAACTGCTGCGCGTGTTTGGCTTCATACAGCGACGGATGCGGCGTGCGATCGGCAAATACCAGCCCGTCCATGCAGAACTGACGGTCATTCGGCGTGTCGCCAAAATCGCCGCCGTAGGCTGACCACGGGTTGCCGTTGTCGTCATATTTTGTCAGCGACTGATCGACCCAATCCCAGACAAACCCACCCTGCAGACGCGGATACTGACGGAATGCCTGCCAGTATTTGGCGTAACCCCCGAGACTGTTCCCCATCGCGTGGGCGTATTCGCAGAGGATCAGCGGGCGCTGCTCGCCGGGCATCGACAGCCATTTTTTGATAGACCATTTCGGTACCGCCGGGAAGGGTTGGTCCTGGTCAACGCGGGCATACATTGGGCAAATAATGTCGGTCGCAGCGGTATCCGCCCCGCCGCCTTCATACTGCACCGGGCGGGACGGGTCTTCGGATTTCAGCCAGCGGTAGAGAGCGTCGTGATTTACGCCGTGCCCGGATTCGTTGCCCAGTGACCAGATAATAATGCTCGGATGGTTGCGGTCGCGCTGCACCATGCGCGTCACGCGCTGGCTCATCGCCGGTAGCCAGGTGGGGTCATCGCTCAGACGGTTCATCGGCACCATGCCGTGGGTTTCGATATTGGCTTCATCCACCACGTACAGGCCGTAGCGGTCACACAGGGTGTACCACAACGGATGGTTTGGATAATGCGAGCAGCGCACGGCGTTAAAGTTGTTTTGCTTCATCAGGACGATGTCCTGCACCATCGTTTCTTCATCCATCACCTGACCGTTTTGTGGGTGATGTTCATGACGGTTGGCGCCGCGGATCAGCAGCGGCTGCCCATTGAGCAACAGCAGACCATTTTCAATGCTGACCTGGCGGAAGCCAACGTCGCAGGCTTCGGCTTCAATCAACGTGCCGTCGGCGGTATGTAGCAGCACTACCGCGCGGTACAGATTCGGGGTTTCAGCGCTCCACAGCGCCGGACGTTCAACGTTCAGGCGCAGAGTGGTGCGATCGGCATACGCGCCGCGCTCATCAATAATCTCACTACCAAAAGGCGAAGTGGCTTCATCGGTCAGCGTATCGCCTTGCCACAGTTGCAGCGTCACACGTAAATCATCGCGCGGCTCGCCCGCCATTCTGACGTCGGCTTCCAGCACCGCGCGGCTGAAATCATCGTTAAAACGGGTGTGGATACGCAGGTCGCGGATCTGCGTGTCCGGCTTATGCAGCAGCGAGACGTCGCGGAAGATACCGCTCATGCGCCACATGTCCTGATCTTCCAGATAGCTGCCGTCGCTCCAGCGCAGCACCATCACCGCCAGACGGTTTTCGCCGTCGCTCAGGAAATCACTGAGATCAAACTCGGACGGCAGGCGGCTGTCCTGCCCGTAGCCGACCCAGCGGCCATTGCACCACAGATGAAACGCTGAGTTCACGCCGTCAAAAATAATGCGCGTCTGTCCCGTCTGTCGCCACGCGGCATCCACTTTGAATGTGAGCGAGTAACATCCTGTCGGATTCTCCGTTGGAACGTGCGGCGGATTGACCGGGAACGGGTAGGTAATGTTGGAGTAGATCGGCGCATCGTAACCGTCCATTTGCCAGTTAGACGGTACGGTTACGCTATCGGCCTGCGGCAAATCGCCCGCAAGCCAGCTTTCCGGCACCGCTTCAGGTGAGGCAAACCAGGCAAACTTCCACTCACCGTTCAGCGACTGTAACTGTGCCGAATGGTGGTTGTTACGGGCGTCCTGCGCAGAGCGCCAGCTGCAAAACGGCGGGTGCGCTTCAAGACGATTAAGCTGAGTGACGCCGGGGTTTTCCCAGTCGCGACGTGCCAGTACGGCGGCGAGTGAATCCGTGTTCAGGGTCATGGCAGTATCCTGTGTAAATTTGTTATCCGCTCACAATTTAACTGAACATACGAGGATTGAGATTATCCTGTAAAGGATGGGGTGGGTAATCAGTGAGCTGACTCACAGTAATTCAGCTCAGTAACAGCAGATGTGAGCGCTCGCTGTGGAGACGTTACAGCCGAGAAACCTGACGTGCCAACTGCATCAGCGACTCCGCCAGCGCCTGCGGCGTTGCCTGTTGTCTGTTCGGGGGCAGCACCGTTTTACGCTCGACCAGCGTCACCGGCAGGAGTTGATTGCCGAGGCTCTCACCCTCCTGTGAAAGCTGCAGCAGTTTATCGACGCTGGTTTGCCCGAGCGTCGGAAAATCCTGCTTGATGGTCGTGAGTGGCGGGATATAACAGGAGCTGTCTTCGGTATCGTCGTAGCCAATCACCGAGATATCGGTCGCCACCCGCAGGCCGGACTCGCTGATGGCCCGCATCGCGCCCAGCGCCATTTGATCGTTGGCAACCAGCATGGCGGTTGGGATGATGCCGTCGTTCAGCATCTGCATGGTTTGTGTAAAGCCGGATATTGCGCTCCAGTCGCCTTCCAGTTCCGCGACGGGTTGCTGCTGATAGTGCGCCAGATACTTATGCCAGCCCGCATGCCGTAACCGCGCCGAGACTGAGCTGTGCGGTCCGGCCAGCAGGGCGATACGCTGATGCCCGTGCTGGACCAGGTGCTCAACGCCGAGGCGTGCGCCGTCATCATGGGAGAAAATCACGCTGTTAACCGGCGACTGGTCAGAGACGTCCAGAAATAGCACCGGCACCGTACCGCAGGCGGCGGCGACGGCAATTGCGTCGTCTTCATCCAGCGGATAGTTGATGATAAGCCCAGTCACCCGCTGGGAGAGCAGGTTATGCACCGCTGCTTTGCAGGCGTCTACGCCGCTACGCTCGACCATGGCGATCACCACGCTGGCCCCGGACTGGTCGGCACGGGATTTTATAGCCGCAACGATTTGCGAGGGCGCGTGCAGGGCAAGGTTCGCCGTCGCCACGCCAATCAATGGCGTTTGTTTACCGGCCAACTGCTGGGCAACGCGGTTGGGGATGTAATTGAGCTCCGCCATCGCGGCCTCAACTTTCTGACGGGTTTTGGCGGAAACGTGGCTGGCCTGATTCACGACGCGCGAGACGGTCTGGTAAGAGACACCTGCATGGTCTGCCACATCGTATAGCGTTACCGGTTTCACATTCTTCACCCTTCATTACGTTATCCACGCGCTATCATGCCACAGCGCGTAGGGTTTTGGCGTATTTGTGGTTGGGTTCTGCGAGGCGCATTCCAGGGCCAGTGACGCGTGATAGCGGGCATGGCGTCTTTATGCTTAACATGATGGCAGAACGAGTAAAACAGTGAGGAAATCGTGAGCGACTCTGCGGCCCAGAACATTCTGTCTATCTACCGACGCCATGCTGATGCCTTTGCCAGCCAGCGTTCACGCACGCTGTTTGAGAAACCGTGGCTGGATAAGTTCATCGCGGTAATGGGCGGGAAGGGCAGTATTGTGGATATCGGCTGTGGGAACGGTCAGCCGATTGCCGGGTATTTTATCCGGCAAGGCTTTCATCTAACTGGAGTGGATGGTTCCGCGGCGATGCTGGCGCGCGCCCGGCAATCTTTTCCCGACCAGTGCTGGCTGGAGCAGGATATGCGTGAGCTCGCGCCTGATAACACCTTTGATGGCCTGATTGCGTGGGACAGCTTTTTCCATTTACCCCAGCAGGACCAACACAGGATGTTCCCGATCTTTGACCAGCTCAGTCATCCCGGCAGCGCGCTGATGTTCACCAGCGGTACCGGAAACGGCATCGCAATGGGGCAATTTGAAGGTGAGCCGCTGTTTCATGCAAGCCTGGCGCCCGATGAGTACCGTGCATTGTTGTCCGCGCACGACTTTGAGGTCATAGACGTGATCATGGAAGACCCACAGTGCACCGGGCATACGGTGTGGCTGGCGCAAAAAAGAGGCTGAGCCTGTTTACGCTGCGCCGCGGAAGGTCTTGCGCCATTCAGCCGGGCTGACGCCGAAGTGGGCTTTAAAATGCTGGCGCCAGGTGACCGGAGAGAGAAAACCGACCTGTTCAGCAATACGTTCGACGGGTAACGAACTGGACTCCAGCAGCTCCTGGCTGCGTCGCAGGCGCTCGGTAATAAGCCATTCGGCCACGCTTGACCCGGTGGCCTTCATAAAATGGCGGGTTAGGGTGCGACGGCTCATCATCACCCGCTGCGCCAGCGTGTCGAGGTTATGCTGCTCGTGGAGGTGCTGGCGTAAATAATCGAGCAGGGTGTTAATGCGCTGATCCTGGGTATTTTTCGCCACCGGCTGCTCAATAAACTGCGCCTGTCCCCCTTCGCGGTGCGGTGGCACAATCATCCGTCGGGCAATCTGGTTCGCTACCGTGCTGCCAAAGTGCTGGCGGATGACGTACAAGCAGCAATCCAGTGCGGCGGCGGTACCTGCCGAGGTAATAATACCGTCGTCATCAACGTACAGGGCGTTGATATCCAGACGCGCCGCCGGGAAGCGCGTCTGAAAATCTTGCTCAAATTCCCAGTGCGTCGCGGCCCGCTTTCCGTCTAACAGGCCCGCGTAGCCGAGGACAAACGCGCCCAGACACAGCCCGACAATCTGTGCGCCGTTTTGCCGTGCGCAATTAAGGGCATTGAGCAGACCCTGCGGCGGGCGATGCCCGGTAGTGCCCCAGTAGGGGACCACCACAATATCGGCTGCCGTCACCGCCTCATAACCGTGAGAGGCGGTGACGGAGAAGCCATCCTGCGAAGAGACGATGCCGGGATTTTCGGCGCATATCTGCACCTCAAAGCGCTTTTTCGCCGCCATTTTGTCACTGAAAATTATGCACGGCACCGAAAAATGAAACGGGCTGAAATCTTCCACGGCGACAATGGCGACGGTAAGCGGGCGCATACGATTCCTCTGTTGGCATTAAAAGGTCAGGGTTTCCCCATCTTCCGGCACGTTGACGAATTGCGCAATCTGGTTGTCGAACGCATATTCTTTCAGCGCCGCGCGCGTCAGCAGGCAGTGGTTAATGGCTTCCATATGGGTCGCCACAATCTGCGCTTCAGGCAGCACAAAGTGGGTTTTTAGCACATCTTCCGCGCCCATAATGATCGGCCCAAAGCCGATGACGTGGGCAAAACCGGCGTTCAGTACCACGACATCAGGCTGGAAGGTCTGCATATTGGCCTCTACCTCATCGCGCCAGATAGTATCGCCAACCAGATACAGCGTTTTTTCTGCTGTATGCTGGAAGATAACTCCGCAGGCGTCACCCAGGCGTTCTGCCATTTGCGGCACGGCGTAGGCGCGATCCGACCCGTGCTGGCCGCCGGTTTTACGCAGGGTGATGTCCCCCAGCGCGGTATTTTCTGTCAATACGCTCAGTTGGGTGAACCCCTGTCCTCGCAGCACCTGCGCATCCTGATCATTTTGTACGTAGATCGGCTTGTCTTTCGGCACAACGCGCGCGGCAACCTCGTCCCAGTGATCCTCATGCAGATGGGTGACGATCAGCGCATCGACGTTAAGCAGGGTGTCGATGTCAACGGGCAGCTCCACGGTCGGATTGCGGATCTCTGCGCGTGCCGTTCCGGCAAAACCCGGATACGCACCTTTCGGGGCCAGCATTGGATCAACGAGGAAGGTCTTGCCGCCAAAGGTGATGTGCAGTGTGGCATTACGGATTTGCGTGATGTTCATGGTGTTTGCTCCACGTGTTGGGTCAGTGGTGTCATCCTGGAGTGTTGTCCAGAAGATGAATGTGGGCAAATGGGCGACTAGCGATGGGATTGGGCCAATCGCTGGGAAAATAAAGCCCTCCAGGTGAAAACTTGATATTTAAGCCGGGCACTTTTCCTAAAAAGCAATAGGAAAACGGTTACAAACTGAATATCACTGTGTCATTTATTTACATTTTGTGCCTTTTAACCTAGTTTGCTCATTTTTTAACAGCCATGATGGGTTATGGAAAGTGGGGCTGCGGGTGAAGATCAGGGACGTCGGGATTACTTTTTTACTGTCAGGGTGGGCTCTGTCATTGACCATGACGGGGCACGCTGCGCCTTTATCACCTGCCGATCGCAGTTCAGTTCAGCAACAGCAGCAGCAATTACTTGATGAGAACCAGCGTCAGCGCGAAGAGTTAGGCCGTAGCGTTGTCCTCCCTCAATCGGAAAAAGCAACGCTTCCTGCCACGCCCTCTGGGGCCTGTTTTACGACCTCTCGTATCGATATTGAGGGCGCAAGCCAGTTATCACCCAAAGCCGCCAGAAAACTAACCGCACCGTGGGTAAATCAGTGTCTGGACATCGCTCGCCTGACGGCGCTGACGAACGCGATTTCTGACTGGTACATCAGCCGCGGTTTTATCACCAGCCGTGCTTTTTTAACCGAGCAGGATCTCTCCTCCGGTGTGCTGCGCATTACGGTACTTGAGGGAAAATTGCAGGAGATTCGTCTCGAAGGTGTCCCGTCACGCACGCTGAAAATGACCTTTCCTGGGCTGGAAGGAAAGATTCTCAATCTGCGCGATATTGAACAGGGTATGGAGCAATTGAACCGGGTTCGCCAGACGCCGGTTGAAATAGAAATTTTACCTGGCAGCCAACAAGGCTTCTCGATAGTAAACCTGACGGCTGCGCCTGAATCGCCGCTTACTGGCTCAGTCAGTTTTGATAACAGCGGGCAAAAGAGTACCGGAACGGGGCAACTGAGCGGGGCGTTATTTGCCAATAACCCGTTCGGCCTGGCGGATAAATGGTTTATCAGCGGTGGGCGCAGCAGCGATTTTTCCAGCAGTAAAGATGCGCAGAACGTTGCCGCGGGCGTGAGCATTCCTTACGGCTACGGGCTATTTGATTACAACTACAGCTGGAGTAATTACCTCAGCACCATTGATAACAATGGCTATGCCTGGCGTTCAACTGGCGACAGCGAAACCCATCGTCTGACCGGCACCTGGGGGCTGTTTCGCAATGGTGATATCAAAACCGCGGCAGCGCTGGGCCTGACGCATCGAATTAACCGTAACAAATTGAATGATGTCCTGTTGGAAACCAGTAGCCGCAAGCTTTCCAGTATTTCGCTGGGTATCAACCATACGCAAAAAATCGCCTCCGGCGTTGCCACGCTTAACCCCACGTTTACCCAGGGTGTGCCGTGGTTTGGCGCAGAGAATGACAATAATAAACAGGGTGATGTCCCGAAGGCCGAATTTCGCAAATGGAGCGCTAGCGGCAGCTTTCAACGCCCATTGACAGAGAATCTGTGGTGGCTGAGCAGCGTCTATTTTCAGTGGTCACCGGACCGCCTTTATGGCAGCGAGCGCCTGACGCTGGGCGGTGAAACGTCAGTACGTGGCTTTAAAGAACAATACATTTCCGGGGACAACGGCGGTTACTGGCGCAACGAAGTGAATTATTCGCTCTTTACGCTGCCGGTATTTGGGCAGATTGGCGCGATGGCGGCATTCGACGGCGGCTGGCTGAAACAGGATGGCGTTGATAGCTATGCCTCCGGCACGTTGTGGGGCGCTGCGCTGGGATTAACCAGTTCAGGGCGCTGGTTCTCCAGTCAGTTTACCGTTGGAACGCCGGTGAAGTACCCGGACTGGCTGGCACCGGATCATCTCAATATTTATTACCGCGTGGCCGTGGCATTTTAAGGAAGCAGGATAATGACAAAGGATCAGATTCGTTTCTCTCAGCGTGTACTTAGTGGGGTATTGAGCGCCCTGTTGGCCACGCAGCCGCTGTTTCCGGCCATTGCCGCCACCATCACCCCTGTCGGCAATACGCAAATGGATAAGGCGGCCAACGGTGTTCCGGTAGTGAACATCGCTACGCCGAACGCGTCCGGGATTTCACACAACAAATATAACGACTACAACGTGGGAAAAGAGGGGCTGATTCTTAACAACGCCACCGGGCAATTAAATCAGACCCAGCTTGGCGGCATTATCCAGAACAACCCGAACCTGCGTTCAGGAAAAGAAGCGACAGGGATCATCAACGAAGTTACCGGGAATAGCCGTTCACAGCTCCAGGGCTATACCGAAGTAGCGGGGAAAGCCGCCAACGTCATGGTCGCCAACCCTTATGGCATTACCTGTAACGGGTGCGGATTTATCAACACGCCTAACGCCACCCTGACTACCGGTAAACCGGTGTTAGATGCTAACGGTAATCTGCAGTCGCTGGATGTAAGCAAAGGCAGCATTACCATCGAAGGCAAAGGGCTGGATGGTAGCCAGAGCGATGCGGTGTCGATTATTGCCCGCGCCACGGAAATTAACGCGGCACTGCATGCAAAAAATCTCAGTGTGATAGCCGGAGCTAACCGCATAACGGCGAAGGGGCAGGTGAGTCAACTGCAAGGCGAAGGGGATGTACCGAAAATCGCGGTAGATACCGGTGCGCTAGGCGGAATGTATGCCAACCGGATCCGTCTGGTTTCCAGCGAGAAAGGTTTGGGGGTCAACCTCGGGAATCTGAACGCCCGTCAGGGTGATATCACGCTTGATGCAAATGGAAAATTAACCGTTAAGTCCAGCCTGGCCAGTGGGGCTGTTTCCATGAAAGGGCAAGAGGTTGCGCTTTCTGGCGATCATAAAGCGGGGGATAATTTATCCATCACCAGTCAGGGTGCTATCGCCCTGACTGATAGCGCCCTGGTCAGTGATAAAAACCTGCAGCTTACTGCGCAAGGAACGCTGGTGCAGAATGGCGGCGCGCTTACTGCGGGTCAGGATATTGTGCTGACGGCCGGCGATATAGCCCAGCAGCGTGCGGCGCAAATAGATGCCGCTGGAAATGTTTCGCTGACCGGGCGCAATCATGTTGCCACGCAGGGAACGGTCACTGCCGGAAAACAGCTGAGTGTGAAGGCGGATTCGCTGAGTAACAGCGGCCAATGGAGTGCGGGGGATGCTTCCCGTATTCAGGGCGGCAGCGTGACCAACAGCGGTGTGATGCAGGGGAAATCGCTGGATATTGCCGCCACGCGTGATGTTGATCTTAGTGGTCAGCTCAATGCGGCAGATACGCTGACGATTAAAGGCCAGCGTATCTCTACAGCCACGGATGCTCAGGTGCAAAGTGGGAAGAATATCGCCCTGCAAGCCGAGACGGTAAATCTGAACGGCACCCACGCGGCGAAAAATGACCTGACCGTGATGGCAAACACCCTCACCCATGACGGAAAATCGAGTGCCACGCAGATGAACCTGAACGTGGCGCAAACAATCACTCAAAACGGCACGCTGTTGGCAGACAACCTCAGTCTCGACAGCCAGCATATTGCTAACAGCGGCCTGCTGCAGGGTAACGCGGCGTTGAATCTGCGTACCGATAATCTGCAAAACCTGAGCGGCGGTACGATCTACAGCCTTACTGCTCTGGCGCTGGACATTCCGTACCTGACTAACGACGGGATTATTGCTACCGATGGCGATCTGCGCCTTGGTGGTCTTCAGTTGATTAACGCTGGCGACATTCAGGCCGACACGCTTGAGCTGCAACTGCGCGACGCGATAAATAATTCTGGGCGTCTGCTCGCGCACCAGAGTGCGCAACTCACGGCGCAAACGCTGGAAAATAGCGGCATGCTGGTGGCGAATACTATCACTCTCGAAGGAAACACTGTTCAGAACGGTGGTCTGGTTCAGGGGAATGACAGCGCATTGATTTCTGCGGGTGCTCTGACGACGGAGACGACGGGGCAATGGCTAACCGGTAATGCGCTGATGGTGAACGCGGGTACGGTAGAGCACGCCGGGGTGATGCAGGGGAATACCCTTACATTGACAGCCGATGCGCTGAATAACAGCGGTGTGCTCAACGGTTTACGTGGCCTGGAAGGGATAGTGACCGGGCAACTGACCAACGTCGGACAAATTCAAAGCGGCGGCGGACTCTCGCTAACCGCAAACGACCTGATCAGCGCCGGGCGTATCGTGGGGGATTCGCTCATGCTTGCGGCAACGACGCTGCGCAACAATGGCTTGTGGCAGGGCGCGAACGGACTGGCTTTACGCGGCGATACGCTTAGCACAGGCTCGACGTCTCTGACGCTGAGCGGCGGCGTGCTGACCGTTGATGTCGGTACGATGATTACGCAAGGTACGTTACAGGGACAACAGGTCGCGGTGACGTCTGATAACTGGCAGCACGCGGGTTCGTTGGTCAGCCTTGGTGCGCTGACGGCTGACATCAGTAACAGATTTGCCCTGCCGGGCGAATTGATGAGTCAGGGAGCCATGTCGTTAGCTGCACAGCAGTTGAATAATGCCGGAAACATCCTCAGTGAAAGTGACATTACGCTTGATGGTCAGCAGCTTACAAACACTGGGGTGGTACAGGGAAATACCCTGACGCTAAGCCAGGATCGTATTCATAACCAGGGCGTATTGATTGGTCTGCAAAGCCTGACGGTAGCAGCCCCGCAGCAGGAACTGATGAATGCGGCGGGCGGGTCGCTGCTAACTCAGGGAATGCTGAAAGTGACGTCCGGGGATGTGACCAACGCAGGAACGTGGCAGGGGCAGTCGATTCTGCTCAATGCGCAGTCGCTGATTAACAGCGGAGCAATCCAAAGCGCAGACGCGCTACAGCTTATGCTCGTCAAAAATCTCACGTCTGCCGAGGGCAGCAAAGTCACCGCCCTCGGCAATGCCACGCTACAGGCGCTATCCCTGACGAATAACGGGCAATGGGCGGCGAGTCATTTGACGTTAAACGGAACAACGCTGGATAACGCCGGGGCAATCAGCGGGGTCAATGGCCTGACGTTAGCCATGAATGGCGCGGTCAGCCAACAGGCGTCGGGCAGTATGCTCACCGGCGGCGCATTGGATCTCAATGCGGCATCGGTGGCTAACGCGGGCAGCATTCAGGGGACGACGCTAAATATAACGTCCGGCGCGTTAACCAATGGCGGACGCCTGCAGGGGGATAATGACGCCACGCTGGCGCTGAGCGGTGACCTGACGAACCTGGCGGGTGGTGAAATTGTCAGCCGTCAGGGACTGACGATTGCCACGCCCGTACTGTTTAACTACGGCGTGATTCAGGGCGTGGGCAACACGCGTCTTAACGCCACAACCCGAGCGCTGAACGAGGGGCAGCTGCTTTCCGGCGCCGAGTTGAGACTCACCACGCCGCAGTATTCCGGCGCGGGCTGGCTACAGGCGACAAATCTCATTCTGAATGCGGCAACGGCCACCAACAACGGGAACTGGCTTGCCGACAGCGCAACGCTGACGGGCAGTCAGTTCACTAACCAGGGGACGACGCAGGCGGGACAACTGACGCTCAATTACCAGCAGTTGACCAATAACGGTACGGTGTTAGGAACGTCCCAACTGACCGTTAATGCCGATCGGGTGAGCCAGAATACGGCTGGCAAACTGTTCAGCGGTGGCGATTTGACTCTCAATAGCCAATCTCTGGACGCCTTCGGGCAGGTGGTTGCGCTGGGTAATCTGACGCTGAAACTGGTGAATGCGTTCACCGCCAACAGTACGCTTGCTGCGGGCAACACGCTCACTGTTAACAGCGAGGGTGCCATCGACAACCGCAATGTCATGCAGGGGCAGGTGGTAAACCTGACCGCGGGCGGGCAGTTGAGCAACAATGGGCAAATTACCACCGGCAGCGGTACGAGCAGCCTCAGCGGCAGCAACGTGGCGCTTAATGCCGCCGGAACGGTACAGGGTGGGGGTGACATCATGGTCACCAGTCGCGACACTATTACCGTAGACGGTTTTACCGGCACGCGCGGAACGCTCACGCTCAATACACCAGGGGCGATCATCAACACTGCGCTGCTGTATGCGGCAAATAACATGGCGCTGTATGCCGACTCTATCACCAATCAGCGCGGCGATATTCTTGCGGGCAACAGCCTGTGGATGCAGAAGGATGCTGCGGGAAATGCCAACCGCGAGGTCATCAACACCTCCGGCACCATCGAGACGCAGAGCGGCGATATCACGATTAAAACCGGACATCTTCTGAACCAGAGGGACGGGCTGGTGGTAAGTAATGGTAACACTGAAGATCTGACACAACAGTATGCATGGCTGAATGAGGGATATGCCGACATTCCTCTGTCAGAACTTATTCTGGGAACTGACTACGGCTATGTTGTTAGTCGATCCTGCAGCGGAGGCGGTAGCCCAGGGCACGGCGCAGGCCCAAACTGTAGCGATGTCGCAATACCCCTGGCGATGAAAAACAGCCCTGCGAAAGAGATCGCTATTTCACGTTCTACCCTTTCAGTCTCCGCAAACGGCGGTGCCGGGCGCATCAGCGCCGCGCGCGGGATGGTAATCCAGGCAGATCATCTGGAAAATAATGCCAGCACGCTGCTTGCGGGTGGGGATATGTCCCTTTCCGGTTCAATCCTGCAAAATCAGTCCTGGACTGACGGTACAATCACCCGTTATCGGACGTATGTTGCTGAGCAATCAGGTTTTACCTGGAAGACCCCTGCCGCTTCGGTAGACGCGGATAGATATAATAGCGGCCCGATTCACTATATCGCTCAGGGTAATGACCGGGAGGAAACCTCTGGAGGAACGGCATACCGCGCTGTTATTCAGTCTGGCGGAACAATTCTGGCTAATTTTTCGCAGGATATCAGCAATACCACAACCACCCCGAGTGCGGGTGGGGCGATAAATACCCTCGTTACCCCAACCCTGAATACTCTCAGCAACCAGACCATCGACGCCGGGGTGCAAAAGCAGACACTGGCAGATAGTGAAGCGGTTAGCGTTAATTCGCCGCAGTGGAACGATCAACTGCAAGATGCCCTGCAGCAGATTAACGGCGGTACGCTGGATGCCGGGAATGTCGCGGATACAACGCTGGACACCGTCTCTACCGATAAGAACAGCCAGATTAATCAGGGGGAAGCGGTGGATACCAGCGCGTATCCATTGCCTTTTGGTCAAAACGGCTACTTTGTTGTCTCTGACGATCCGCAAAGCCCGTACCTGATCAACATTAATCCTAAGCTTAACGGCCTGGGGCAGTTGGATCCGGCTCTGTTTGCCGAGTTGAACGTACTGCTGGGGATTACGCCTGGCGATGCCCCACGTGAAACCAACCGTGCGTATACCGATCAAAATCAGTTCCTCGGATCGGCGTATATGCTGGACCGTCTCAACCTGAATCCGGAATACGATTACCGTTTTCTCGGTGACGCGGCGTTCGATACCCGTTACGTCAGTAATGCGATGCTGAATCAGACAGGAAGCCGTTATATCAACGGTATAGGTTCCGATCTGGATCAAATGCGTTATCTGATGGACAGCGCCGCCAGCGCACAGCAGTCGCTGGGGCTGAAATTTGGCGTGGCCCTGACGGCGGAGCAAATTGCCTCTCTTGAGCAGAGCATGCTGTGGTGGGAAGCGGCGACCGTCAACGGTGAAACGGTGATGATACCGAAGCTCTATCTGTCGCCGAAGGATATCACCGTCAATAACGGGAGCGTCATCTCTGGAAATAACGTCCAGCTGGCAGGCGGTACTATCACTAACACCGGCAGTACTCTGCTGGCGAATAACACCCTGACCCTCGATAGCCAGAATAGCATTAACAATCTCAACAATGGCCTGATGCAGGCCGGGGGCAACCTCGACCTGAGCGCTATTGGTGATATCAATAACATCAGCGCCGCTATTAGCGGAAAAACGGTTCAACTGGCAAGTCTCGACGGCAGCATTAATAACCTGACGCAGGTGGAGCAGATTGACATCAATGCGTGGGATAAATACGGCAATGTGAGTTTTAAAGACACGCTGCTGGGCACGACGGCGTCGATTACCGCACAGGATGGGCTGTCGCTCTCGGCAGGCAAGAATATCACCGTCACGGGCGCAACGCTTTCGGCGGGCGATTCACTGCAGATGAATGCCGCGGGAGATATTGCGGTGAATGCGAATCACATTAACGATGCGCAGAGCCATGCCGGACGCTGGACTGACGAGACCAGCCGTTCATCACAAGGCTGGCAGGGAAGCAGCATCAGCGCAGGAGGGGACCTTGGCATCAATGCCGGGAATAATCTCAACCTGACGGCAAGCGACGTGAACGCTGGCGGTAGTGCGGTGCTGACTGCGGGTAACGATCTCAACCTGAATGCGGCCACCACGCACGAGAACAGCCGCGACGGGGGCAGTGAATCGCACCGTTCCGGGCTGGATCGCACCACTATTTCTGCGGGCGATAACCTGGTCCTGATCGCGGGTCAGGATATTAACGCCCACGCTGCTGGCCTGGCGGCGGAAAATGATGTGGGTCTGCAGGCCGGACGCGATGTCAATTTGCTGGCCGAGGCCACGGCCGAAGGCGACAGTTACCACGCGAAGAAAAAAACCATCATCAATGAGTCCGTGCGCCAGCAGGGAACGGAAGTTGCCAGCGGTGGCGACACGGTCATTATCGCCGGGCGCGATGTGAATGCGGAGGCAACCGATGTGATTGCTCAGGGGGATATCGGCGTAGCGGCGGGCCGGGATGTGAATCTCATTACGGCGACGGAAAGTGACTACCACTACGAAGAAACCACCAAAACCAAAAAAGGATTCCTCAATAAAAAGACCACTCACACGATTGAGGAGGACAGCGCCACGCGTGAAAAAGGCGCGTTACTGAGCGGTGACAATGTGACTGTAGCTGCCGGGAACAACATTCTGGTACAGGGCTCAGCCGTCGTCGGTGATGGCGATGTGGCGCTCGGTGCCGGAAACAACGTCGATATTATTGCCGCAACCAATACCGACACCGCATGGCGATTTAAAGAAACGAAAAAAAGCGGCGTGATGGGAACAGGCGGCATCGGTTTTTCCATCGGCAGCAGTAAAACCACGCATGATTTGCGCGAGCAGGGCACCACCCAGAGCGAGAGCTTCAGCACGGTCGGGTCAACCGGCGGCAACGTCAGCATTACCGCCGGTCAGCAGGTGCATATCGGCGGTGCGGATATCATCGCACAGAAAGATATTGCCGTGCTCGGCGACAGCGTGGTGATTGAGCCCGGCCATGACAAACGTACCCGCGATGAGACGTTTGAGCAGAAGAGCAGCGGCTTGACGGTGGCGCTGTCAGGTGCAGCAGGCAGCGCAGTAAACAGCGCGGTGCAAACCTCACAGGATGCTAAGGGGGAGAGCGATGACCGTCTGGCGGCGCTGCAGGCCACCAAAGCGGTGCTTTCTGGCGCGCAGGCGGTGCAGGCGGCAGCGGTTGCCCGGGCCAGCGACAAAGCGGACAGCGGGCTGGGTATCAGCGTCTCGCTGACGTCGCAGAGCGCCAAATCTGAACAGCATACTCAGACGGATACCGTGACGGGCAGCACCCTGAATGCCGGGAATAACCTGATTATCGCCGCTACGGGCAGCGGCCAAAGCGGCAACAGCGGCGACATCCTGATCGGCGGCAGCCAGATAAAGGCGGGCGGGGACACCACGCTGGTGGCGGCGAACGATATTGTGCTGAGCGGTGCGGCAAACACCCAGCAGACGACCGGTACAAACAGCAGCAGCGGGGGCGGGGTGGGCGTCGGTATCGGCGTCAACGCAGACAGTTACGGCATCAGCGTCTTCGCCAACGTCAACGGCGCAAAAGGCAGTGAAAAGGGCAACGGCACGGCGTGGACGGAGACCACGCTGGACAGCGGCGGTACGGTTTCGCTGGTCAGCGGGCGTGACGCCATCCTGAACGGGGCGCAGGTCAGCGGTGACAGCGTGGTGGCTGACATCGGTGGCGACCTGTGGATGAGCAGCGCCCAGGACAGCAATGACTACCGGTCGAAGCAGAGCAGCGCGGCGGCCGGAGGCAGCTTTACCTACGGCAGCATGTCCGGCTCAGGCTATATCAGCGCCAGCCAGGACCAGATGAAGAGCGACTACGCCTCGGTGCAGGAGCAGACAGGGCTGTTTGCCGGCGACGGCGGATTTGACGTGACAGTGGGCGGGCACACGCAGCTGGACGGCGCGGTAATCGCTTCGACGGCGACGGCGGATAAAAACAGTCTGGACACAGGGACGCTGGGTTTCAGGGATATTCATAACGAAGCGGACTTTACGGTCAGCCATGCGGGAGCCAGCGTGAGCGCTGGCGGTGGAGACACGGGCGGCGGGTTCAAAGGCAACATGCCGGTCGGGATGGTCACGGTCGGGGGCAACAGCGGTCATGCGGAAGGGACGACGCAGGCGGCGGTTGCGGCAGGAACGGTGACGGTTCGCGACACGGCGAATCAGCAGCAGGATGTGGCGGGTCTGAGCCGTGATACGGAGCATGCGAACGACAGCATCAGCCCGATTTTTGACAAAGAGAAAGAGCAGAAGCGGCTGCAGGAAGTGAGCCACATCGGGGATATCGGCAGCCAGGCGGCGGATATCGCGCGGACGCAGGGGGAGCTGAATGCGCTGGAGGAAGCGCGGAAGGTTTACCCGGATAAAACGGCGGAAGAGCTGAAAGAGACGCAGACCTGGCGTGATGCACAGGCAGAATATGGTACAGGGAGTGATTTTCAGCGTGGTATTCAGGCGGCGACGGCAGCGCTTCAGGGGCTGGCGGGCGGAGATGCCGGCGCGGCGCTGGCGGGGGCATCGGCTCCGTACCTGGCGAATATTATTGGTCATGATTCAGGATTAAGCGATGATGCGGCGCTGATAGCGCATGCGATACTGGGTGGCGCGGCAGCGGCGATGCAGGGAAACAGCGCGGCGGCGGGAGCGGCAGGGGCTGTCACGGGCGAGCTGGCGGCGAAAGCGATAATGGAGGTGATGTACCCGGATAAGCGGGTCAGTGAGCTGAGCGAAGCGGAAAAGCAGACCATCGGCATGCTGGCGAGTCTGTCCGCGGGAATGGCGGGCGCTCTGGCGGGAGACAGTACGTCGTCTGCGGCAGCGGGCGCGCAGGCCGGGAAGAATGCGGTTGAGAATAACTCGCTGAGTGGTGACCAGGCTCGTGCAGCGGCGAAACAGGCTGCTGAATCCCTGAAAAATCAGGTCAGGGAGAAGCTGGGCGAAGGTACAACGTCTGCCATTGCGAATGCCATCATCAATGGTCTTGCTGATACGGGTGATGCAGCATTAGGTTCAGCAGACTATGCTGCTGATGCGGCCATGGCGCTGGCAGCCTGTGCTGCGGGTGACAGCTACTGCAGCAAAGCGATGAGCGACCTGGCCGGGAAGAATCAGGCGGTGGCGGATACGGTTACTGCTCTGATGAAAAGCGAAACCTGGTCTGCGGTTGCGGATACGGTCAAACAGGCGGCTGGCGGAAATCAGGCGGCGCTGGAAGCGACAGGTGGTTTGCTGGCTGGCATTATATTGCCCGGTAAGAAATTACCAAATGCTGGAAAATTGGTTGATCCAACTGTAAAAATTGCTACTGGGAATACTGTTGGTGCTTTCGAAGCGAACCTGTCCAAGCTTCCACCAGGAGAACGAGTAGCTATTGTAAAAGAAACAGTTAATAAAGTTATCGTTGAACAAGGCATGGTGAAAGACAATAGGTTGACCAAACTAAACAATCGAGATGTCTATCGAGGAGTTGATGGAAATTTATATGCGCTTGATACTCAGCATGGGCGATTTGAGGCTGTTAGCCCAAAAGGTAAGCATTTGGGCGAAGTTGATTTCTCTATGCAAAAAATCCCTAACAGCATAGATAAGTCAGGTGGTCATGATCTTAAGGTGAAATAATGAAACTTATTGATTATAAAAACAAATCCATTAAACGAGGAACTGTCTTTAGGTTACCTGCTGTTTGGCCATATGAAGAATGGGTTGACTTTATGGTCATAGATTTATTTGAAACTCATGGTTTAGTTGTATCTTCTGGTCACAAAGCTGGCTTGATTTTGATATCTTTACCCATCGAAAGTGCGTCAACCGAAGGTAGAGCATTAAGTACAGAATGGATTATTACCAATTGGGCCAAATGGATTTATCCTGACTGTCATGTTGAACATGTTCATATACTTGATGAATATGTAGCAACACCCATTGAATAAACAAAGATCCCGGTCAAATCGTACCGGGACCTTCTTTTTAACCGTCAACCCTTAACCGGCTCGATCATCAGCCTTCCCAGCTCCACGCTGACCGTGACCGGGGTGTCGGTGCTGAATCCCACCTCTTCCAGCCAGTTACCGTTCAGGTGAGACTGGGTTGGCAGGAATAGTACGTAGTCCTTTGGGAACGTGCTCTTTAATAGCACCGGGAAAATGGAAAACGGGGAGCAAAACCGCGTATCGGGGCGTTGTGTCCGGCGCAGCGGAATGCAGCGGGAAAAACGAGTTGTAAGCTGCTGAGAGAACAGGAAAAATGCTGTTGCGGCGGTGAGGTTCGCAACGGATAAAGTTGTTGTTGAGAATAACTCGCTGGCGCATGTACTGGCAGCAGTGGAAGCGAACAAAGCAGGGACTGCAGAGAAATGGCAGGAAGAGCAGCAGGCTGCGATTAGAGAGGCGTGCAGTGGTGGTACGCCTGTGTCATGTCAGATGGTGGTGGCTATGGGTACCGTGATGTCCGGCGGTCTTCTTCCTGAAGCAATGGTGATTTCTGGTGCAATCAGTGCAGGGGCTGTTGGTGGTATTGATTATGCGATGAATGGTTCCGTTGATCCTAATAATGTCATCGCAGCATATTGGGTTGGAGTGCTGACCAGAAGTACTGGCTTGGAAGCGACAATGTCCATAAATGCTGCTGGAGGAGCTACAACAAGTTATCTTGATGGCAAAAATCCATGGGTAGGTGGACTGGTTAGCGGTCTCACAGGCGGAGTGGCCTATGGAGTAGGAAATAAAGTTGTTGGACCTGCTATGGATGAAGTTTTCAATCCTGTTTGGAAAAGTTTAGGATGGGACGACATAGGGATGGGAATATCTAAGCCCGTTCAACCAAGCTTATGGCCTTCAGTTGCTGGAGCTACGAGTGGATCTTCAGGTGGTGAATACATTTCCAATAAGGTAAATGACAAGATAGATGAAGTGAAGAGTAATAATGGAGGCAATAATAAATGAAGTTTATTCCCGTTTTTCTATATTATTTTCTTGCTACATTTATGACCGTAGCCTTGGCATTAATGCTAATAGGCACAGCCATTGATGTTTTCTTTTGGCTGTTTTACAAAATACCTTTCAACTTTTCTATGAAAGAATTTATTAACTATTTAAAATAGCCTGCATTACAGGCGGTGTGTGCGGAATTGGTGGTGTGTATTATTACACCAGAACAATGAAACGACAGTGAATACGTAGGGACAGATAACAATACCCTATTTAGTCACTGGGTTGTTGCGGAGAATAACCAGATGACGGGAGTGAGGATGCTCAGGCAGCATGGATACGTCAGCATGGGATAGATATGGCGAGTTGTTCGGATAATCCTGGTGGAGCCGCCTGTCAGAAAGCGATAAATAAACGTGATTCAGTGGCATTTGCAATGGCCTCAGCAGGGCTGACTTATCTGCCGGGAGGGATGCAGCTAACTGCAGGAATTGGTGGGACAGCCAATGCGGGTATTCAGTATCTTGCCAATGGCACAGTCAATCCAACAGATGTCCTGATTGCCAGTTATGTTGGAGCATTTACTGCAGGTACGGGAGTCTGGGGAACAGTAGGCTGGAATGCGGCGGGTGGTGCAACGTCAAGTTATCTGAACAGAGATGATCCATTTAAAGGTGGTGTAATAAGTGGTACCGCTTCGGGTATCGGATATGGATTAGGTAAGGCTGCCACAATTTCATTAGATAAATGGGTTCATACATGGAAAAATTACGAGTGGGTTAATATGGGGATGGGAGTAAGTAAACCATTACCTTTATCACCAATACCTGGAACATCTGGTAACGCTATATCATAAATCATAACAGAAACAACAGGGCAAGGCGGTTCTAAAACTACTAATAATTTACAGTGAGGAACTGGGAATGAAAAATAACTTCTTTCGATGGTTCGTTGTTTTCATTACTCTGATGATGGCTATGAGTTCAATTTCATTTTTTGCACTTTTTATTAAGCCTGTTGTTTCCTATTTTGAAACAGGAGTTATTAATGTATCCATTATTAATTGTTTTTTTCTGAGTATAAAAATGGGGCCATTTAAATGTAATGAGATTTATTAAATTCGAAGTGGCTCCAGAAAATATTGCGGATATATGAAACATATTGCAGTCAATAAAACAGATCGCTAACGGTGAAATAAGAATGCTATCATTCACTCCAGACGCGGCAGACAACTGCTGGCACACGCATTCACCCCGGAGCACCTGATGAACAACGACATTCCGCTAAAATATTATGATATCGCCGACGAGTACGCGACCGAGGCCGCAAAGCCGGTTAGCGACGCGGAACGCGACGCGCTGGCGCACTACTTCCAACAGTTGATCGTCCGTTTGATGAACAACGAAGAGATCGGCGAAGACGCGCAGCAAGAGATGGCAACCGTGGCCGGGATTGACGCACAGCGTATCGATGATATCGCCGAGTTCCTCAACCGCTGGGGCAACGAGTAGCCAAAGACGTGGCCGATGTTTTACACTGCGCGCAAATTTTACGAGTATGACGTTTTAATCAGGCGGAAACAGCAATGAACGGAACAATCACAACGTGGTTTAAAGATAAAGGCTTTGGATTTATCAAAGATGAAAACGGCGATAACCGCTATTTTCATGTGATTAAGGTTGCTAATCCTGAGCTGATCAAGAAAGACGCGGCGGTGACCTTCGAGCCGACCACTAACAACAAAGGCCTGTCAGCCTATGCGGTGAAAGTGGTGCCCGACAGCAAATACATCTATATCGCGGGTGAGCGCCTGAAACTCACGGCGATCAAGTCCTGGGTGGTGTATAGCGAAGAAGTGCCGGTTGAAACCCGCATTGATAAAGAAAATGCGGTGCTGTCCGTGGGCGCGCTGATGAACAGCATTAAGCCGAAGTCAGACGTCAAGCCTGGCGAAATGCGTTCGCTGAAAAAGCTGGCCATCACTACTTTCCAGGGTACGACGCTGATCTTCTCGGAAGATGAGATAGACATCGAAGAAACGGTAAAGCTGCTTAAAGTCTAAAGCGCTCCAGGCTGAACGTGTGCCGAAATTCTGCTCATTTTATGAGCGGGTTTCGGTTTTTTTTGGCCTGCATGGTGGCAGGCGGACATTGTCTGAGCTATTAATTAGTATAAAAATGGAGTGATGGCTAACCTGTTGATTTTGATGATTTAAAATATGAATGGGTTTATTGCACCAATAATATCCAGGCAGCATATGTAAATAGCATTATAACTAAATTATAATTCGTTTACATCCGGTCGGCAGGCGAGGTTAAAATGCGATTAATTGTTATGTTGTTAAGCTTTGTCGTCTCCACACAGCTCTGGGCGGGTGAACTTTCTAAACCTGCCGGTAAAGCCCTTTTAACGCTGTCCGGTAATATAGAAAATACAAATGAAGACGGGAAAGCCGTTTTTGATATTGCCAGCCTTGAGAAGCTGGGCATGGTCAGTTTCCAGACCACCTCGCCCTGGTATAATGGACGCACTACCTTTACGGGTATTCCACTGCAAAAGCTCATGGATTATGTTGGCGCGAAAGGTTCTGTGGTTAAGGTCACCGCGCTCAATGACTACACCACGGTTATCCCACTCAGTGATTTCAAAAAATATAATGTTATCCTGGCTGTAAAAATCAACGAAAAATACATTCGCGTCCGTGATAAAGGTCCCTTATTCATTGTGTACCCCTATGACAGCATGCCTGAACTGAATAATCAGGTTTTTTATGCACGCTCAGCATGGCAGGTCAGCAGAATGAATATTGAGTAGGAGTTCAGAAGAACATCATGAACAGAATACTGGCGGGCATCATATTTTCTCTTTTTATATCTACCGGGTATATCTCTTACCTCGTGCATGAACGGCAACAAGAGTTACAGAAACTGACTCACTACACCGATTCATGGTCCGCTGCACAACTGGTATCAGAATACTACCGTTTTGAGTCATGGCTTGGTCTTTACACTATCGATGATTCTATGAACCTCGATGATGTACGTCTGCGCCTCGACATCATGCTCAGCCAGAATGATTTAATGAAAGAAGGTGAGTTGGGACATTATATACAAAATAATGAAGCGCATGGTGAACTGGCTTTACAACTGGAAAACACACTTAACTATCTGGATGTTCATCTTGAGAAAATGAATCGTTCAGAGCTCCAGACATACTTGAAAAAAATGCATGCGCTGGATGCGCCGCTAGGCCGCCTTTCATCCGGTGCGCTAAATAAAGATGTTAACTCGATTAATAGTACAAACCTCAAAATTCAAGCGCTGTACTATATTTATTCAGCGATCTCAGTACTGCTGATTATACTGAGTGCGATACTGGGCGTGCTGATATTCTATCAGAACAGGAATATTTTGCAGGCGCATCTTCAGGTTAAGCGTCTTGCTGAAGAATTGCAGAAATCTAAAGAAAAACTGCAAATCCAGAATACAAAACTGGAATATGACGTCTACCATGATTCTCTTACCGAGATGAATAACCGCCAGCTTTTTTGGGAAGATTTAAATAAAACCATCGAGACGGCAGGAAAGAATAATAGTTCTGTGACAGTGATGTTGTTTGATTTAGACCGATTCAAAGAGGTCAATGATACGTATGGCCATGATGTCGGTGATTCATTGTTACGTCAGATATCCCATCGCCTGGTTTCGATGAGCCTGACTTCAGATACGCTTTATCGCTTAGGTGGGGATGAGTTTGCGTTTCTCTCGACGGGTCTGACTGAGAGTCATGCTGTTTCTCGCGCGCAAAAAATATGTGAATTTATCAACCAGCCCTACACGATTTATAACACGATTATCAACATTACTACCTGCGTTGGCATTGTTATTTCCGAAACTGAACGCCGCTCCGACTATCTATATAAATTTGCCGATCTCGCCCTATATGAAGCCAAAAAAGAAGGTTCTGGTAAGATAAAAGTCTTCCGGCAACGAATGTTAGATAAGTTGCAAGAAAGCAGAACCCTTGAGCATGATATGGCGATGGCAATAGCGAATAAAGAATTCGTGGTTTATTACCAGCCGATTGTAGATTCTTTCAGCAGGGAAATTTACAGCTATGAAGCCCTTATCCGCTGGATACATCCTCTTAAAGGCCTGCTGTCGCCGGATAGCTTTATTCCTGTTGCTGAAAAAACAGGAATGATTAATGAGATGGGGAAATCGGTGCTTGAAATGGCCTGCAGGGAAGCGGCTTCCTGGGCGGTTCCGGCTAAAATTTCAGTCAATGTCTCGCCTGTCCAGCTAAGCAGCAAAGCCTTTGCCGGAATAGTGTTGTCTATTCTGAAAGAAACAGGGCTTCCGGCTGACCGTCTTGAACTGGAAGTAACGGAATCCTCTCTCTTTACTGACAGCAATACGCCGATGAATACGCTTAACAGGCTCAGAGCCCTGGGCGTGAAAATCTCCATTGATGATTTTGGTACGGGATACTCTTCGCTTTCGCGGCTGAGCAGGCTTGCCTTCGACAAAATCAAAATAGACAAGTCCTTTGTGCATTCGATATCTACACAGGAAGACGCCCTTAACATCATCAAACTTATCACCGGTATGGCGAAATCTCTCAATATGAAGGCGGTTGCAGAAGGGGTTGAAACACAGGAACAACTGGAAAGTCTTCAGGCTCTGGGCTGCGATTTCGCACAAGGCTATCTGTTTGGTAAACCTCAACCTGGTATTGATGGAAAAATCAGAAACGGTAAATCGCGAACGTCTCTGCTGGCAGATAACGACGACACATTGCGCAGTGAACGTGGCTCTTAATCAGAGGGGGAGGGGAAATGTGATCCATCTCACCTCCCGGCAACCAAAATCTCCTGTGACGCCACGCCGTCTTCGATCTGCTTCGCCACTTTTTGTAAGGCCGGAAGGTGTTTTTCCGCGGCCTGTTCGATGGTCATCGCACTGGCCATATACACCAGGTTCAGGCAGCCGATCACCCGCTGTTCGCTGCGGATTGGCACGGCGATAGAGGCGATTTTCTCCTCCTGATCCCAGCCGCGATAGTTCTGTCCAAAACCGTCTTTGCGCGCGCGAGTCAGGATGGCGTCCAGCTTCAGCGGTTCGCGCGCCAGCTGGAATTCTTCTCCCGGTCGCGATGCCAGTATTTCGATCAGCTCCTGACGTTCATTCTCCGGACAAAACGCCAGCCAGGTCAGGCCGGAGGCGGTTTTCAGCAACGGTAGACGACGCCCGACCATCGCCCGGTGAAATGACAGGCGGCTGAAGCGGTGGGTGGTTTCACGCACCACCATGGCATCGACGTCGAGCGTGGAAACGTCGGTCGGCCAGATGACCTCGCGCAGTAAATCCCCCAGCAGCGGCGCGGCCAGCGCGGAAATCCACTGCTCGTCACGAAATCCCTCGCTGAGCTGACGAACTTTGATGGTTAAGCGAAAGCTGTCATCGGACAGGCTGCGCCGGACGTAACCCTCATCCTGCAACGTTTCCAGCAGTCGTCTGACCGTGGTGCGGTGCAGGCCGCTCAGCTCTGCCAGCAGACCAACGCTGGCCCCACCGTCGAGCCGGTTTAACATATTTAATAACATTAACCCGCGGGTTAATCCGCGCACGGTTTTGTATTCGGTACTCTCGTCACTTTTCATATTCGTTGACAAATCTACAGATAAAACAACGTAGTGCACTAAGTGCACATCCAGGTATGTTTTGATTGTAGCGCAAAAACACCCTCCTATACTGACCGCACAATAAAAAATTATTCACATATTTTTAACAAAGCCAGGTGCGTCTCTCCAGAGGCTGCCATGACGTTTTGTCCGCGTAGTGAGGTTCTGAAATGACAACGATAAACCCGGATATCCAACCCGCTGTGCAACACACCGTGCAGGTGGCGATTGCCGGAGCCGGTCCGGTGGGGCTGATGATGGCGAACTATCTCGGCCAGATGGGCATTGAGGTGCTGGTGGTGGAGAAGCTCGATGCGCTGATCGACTATCCGCGCGCCATCGGCATTGACGATGAAGCGCTGCGCACCCTGCAGTCCGTCGGTCTGGTCGATAACGTGCTGCCGCACACCACGCCATGGCATGCGATGCGCTTTCTTACCCCCAAGGGCCGCTGCTTTGCTGATATCCAGCCAATGACCGACGAGTTTGGCTGGTCGCGCCGTAATGCGTTTATTCAGCCGCAGGTAGACGCGGTGATGCTGGAAGGGCTGTCGCGGTTTCCCAACGTGCGTTGCCTGTTCTCTCGCGAGCTGGAGGCGTTCAGTCAGAAGGATGGCGAAGTGACGCTGAACCTGAAGGCACCGGACGGTCAGCGTGAAACGGTGCAGGCCCAGTGGCTGGTGGCCTGCGATGGCGGCGGCAGCGTCGTCAGGCGCTCGCTGAATGTGCCATTCGAAGGTAAAACCGCGCCAAATCAGTGGATTGTGGTGGATATCGCCAATGATCCGCTCAGCACCCCACACGTGTATCTGTGCTGCGATCCGGTGCGTCCGTATGTCTCCGCCGCACTGCCGCACGCGGTGCGCCGCTTTGAATTTATGGTGATGCCGGGGGAAACCGAAGCGCAGCTTAGCGAGCCGCAGAATATGCGCCAGTTGCTGAGCAAAGTGTTGCCGAACCCGGACAACGTTGAGCTGATCCGCCAGCGCGTGTATACCCATAACGCCCGTCTGGCCGAACGTTTTCGTATTGACCGCGTGCTGCTGGCGGGCGATGCAGCACACATTATGCCGGTCTGGCAGGGGCAGGGGTACAACAGCGGCATGCGCGATGCCTTCAACCTAGCGTGGAAACTGGCGCTGGTCATTGAGGGCAAAGCCGGTGATGCGCTGCTGGACACCTACCAGCAGGAACGCCGCGATCACGCCAAAGCCATGATTGATTTGTCTGTGACTGCGGGTAATGTGCTGGCACCGCCGAAACGCTGGCATGGCGCGGTGCGTGACGGCATTTCCTGGCTGCTGAACTACATTCCGCCGGTCAAACGCTACTTCCTCGAAATGCGCTTCAAGCCGATGCCGCAATATCACGTCGGGGCGCTGGTGCGTGAAGGCGACGCGAAAGCCTCCCCGGTCGGCAAGATGTTTATTCAGCCAAAGGTGACGCTGGAAACGGGTGACGTGACGCTGCTCGACAACGTCATCGGGCCGAATTTTGCGGTGATTGGCTGGGGCTGTAATCCGCTGTGGGGTATGAGTGACGAGCAAATCCAGCTGTGGCGCGCGCTCGGCACGCGGTTTATCCAGGTGGTGCCGGACACGCAGATCAATACCTCACAGGATAACCACGACGGGGTTATCCGTATTGGTGATACGCAAAATCGCCTGCGCGCGTGGTTTGCCCAACATAACGCCGCGCTGGTGGTGATGCGTCCGGATCGCTTCGTTGCTGCGGTTGCTATTCCGCAAACCCTGGGCAGCACCCTGAATAAACTGGCGTCGGTGATGACGCTCACCCGCACTCATGTCGCGGTTCCTGTCGAAAAGGTCGCCTGATATGCACGCTTATCTTCACTGTCTTTCCCACTCGCCGCTGGTGGGCTATGTCGACCCGGCACAGGCCGTGCTCGACGAGGTCAACGGGGTGATCGCCAGCGCCCGTGCGCGCATTGCGGCGTTCGATCCCGAACTGGTGGTGCTGTTTGCCCCCGATCACTACAACGGTTTTTTCTACGATGTGATGCCGCCGTTTTGCTTAGGCATTGGCGCCACGGCGATCGGTGATTTTGGCAGCGCGGCGGGAGAACTGCCGGTGCCGGCGGATCTCGCGGAAGCCTGCGCCCACGCGGTGATGAAAAGCGGCATCGATCTTGCCGTGTCGTACAACATGCAGGTCGATCACGGCTTTGCTCAGCCGCTGGAGTTTTTGCTCGGCGGGCTGGATAAGGTCCCGGTATTGCCGGTGTTTATTAACGGCGTCGCTACGCCGCTGCCGGGCTTCCAGCGCACTCGCCTGCTCGGCGAGGCGATTGGTCGGTTCACCAGCTCACTGAATAAACGCGTGCTGTTTATAGGCTCCGGTGGGCTGTCGCACCAGCCGCCGGTGCCCGAGCTGGCGAAGGCCGACGCCCACATGCGCGACCGTCTGCTTGGCAGCGGTAAGCAGTTGCCAGAAAACGAACGCCAGCTACGCCAGCAGCGGGTGATCAGCGCCGCCGAAAAGTTTGTTGAAGATCAGAACACGCTGCACCCGCTCAACCCCGTCTGGGATAACCGCTTTATGACTCTGCTTGAGCAGGGGCGTCTGGCGGAACTGGACGGCGTCAGCAACGAAGAGCTGTCCGCGATGGCGGGCAAATCGACGCACGAAGTGAAAACCTGGGTTGCCGCCTTCGCCGCTATTTCTGCTTTTGGTCACTGGCGCAGCGAAGGCCGTTACTACCGTCCGATCCCGGAGTGGATCGCCGGATTTGGCTCGTTGAGCGCCGCCACACAGAACTGAAACAGAACTGAACATGCAGGAGAACATCATGACTTACCAACTGCAAACCGAAGCCGCCAGCAGCCGTTTTCTTGAGGTGCAGGAAGCTGGCGAAACCCTACGCGTACATGTCAATGACTGTGGGCAGGGCGAAGAGACCGTTGTGCTGCTGCACGGATCCGGCCCGGGCGCCACGGGCTGGGCCAACTTCAGCCGCAATATCGATCCGCTGGTTGAGGCCGGTTACCGGGTGATCCTGTTGGATTGCCCGGGCTGGGGGAAAAGCGATGGGATCGTTAACCGCGGGTCGCGATCAGATCTGAACGCCCGCATCCTGAAAAGTGTGGTCGATCAGCTGGATCTTCAGCAAGTCCACTTACTGGGCAACTCGATGGGCGGCCACAGCGCCGTGGCGTTCACCCTGAGCTGGCCGGAGCGCGTGGGCAAGCTGGTGCTGATGGGCGGTGGGACGGGCGGTATGAGCCTGTTTACGCCAATGCCAACTGAAGGCATCAAGCGCCTGAACCAGCTGTATCGCGAGCCGACCATCGAGAATCTGAAGTTGATGATGGACATCTTTGTGTTCGACACCAGCGACTTGACCGACGCGCTGTTTGAGGCACGACTCAATAACATGCTGTCGCGTCGCGATCACCTGGAAAACTTTGTCCAGAGCCTGGAAGCCAATCCAAAACAGTTCCCGGACTTTAGTCCGCGTCTGGCGGAGATCAAAGCCCAGACTCTGATTGTCTGGGGACGCAACGATCGCTTCGTGCCGATGGACGCCGGGCTGCGCCTGCTCGCCGGAATTGCGGGTTCAGAGCTGCACATTTACCGCGACTGCGGGCACTGGGCGCAGTGGGAACATGCGGACGCCTTTAATCAGCTGGTGCTGAACTTCCTCGCGCGACCTTAAGGAACGGAAATGACGAATCGTAATCTTGAACAGTTAGCCGCTGATTTACGCCAGGCACAGGAGCAGGGTGTCGCGATTGCCCCGCTGCGCGAATTGATTGGTGTGGACAACGCCGAGGCGGCCTACGCCATTCAGCACATCAACGTGCAGCACGACGTGGCGCAGGGGCGTCGCGTGGTTGGGCGTAAGGTGGGGCTGACGCACCCGAAAGTCCAGCAGCAACTGGGGGTCAGTCAGCCCGACTTCGGCACGCTGTTTGCCGACATGTGTTACGGCGATAACGACACCATCCCGTTTGAGCGCGTGCTGCAACCGCGGATTGAAGCGGAGATTGCGCTGGTGCTGAACCGCGACCTGCCTGCGACCGACACCACGTTTGATGAGCTGGTTAACGCCATCGAGTGGGTGCTGCCCGCAATGGAAGTGGTCGGCAGCCGTATTCGCGACTGGTCGATTCAATTTGTTGATACCGTGGCGGATAACGCCTCCTGCGGCGTGTACGTGGTTGGCGGCCCGGCGCAGCGCCCGGCGGGGTTAGATCTGAAAAACTGCACGATGAAAATGACGCGTAATAACGAGGAGGTTTCCAGCGGGCGCGGTAGCGAATGTCTGGGGCATCCGATCAACGCCGCCGTTTGGCTGGCGCGCAAAATGGCCAGCCTCGGCGAGCCGCTACGTGCCGGAGACATCATTCTCACTGGGGCGTTAGGCCCGATGGTCGCGGTAAATGCGGGTGATCGTTTTGAGGCCCATATCGAGGGTATTGGTTCAGTCGCCGCCACGTTCTCTGCGGCGGTTACAAAAGGAAGTCAGTCATGAGTAAGCGTAAAGTTGCCATTATCGGCTCCGGTAATATCGGCACCGATTTGATGATTAAAATTCTGCGTCACGGCAAGCAGCTTGAGATGGCGGTGATGGTCGGTATCGACCCGGGATCCGACGGTCTGGCGCGCGCCAGACGCATGGGCGTCGCCACCACCCATGAAGGGGTAACGGGGCTGATGGCAATGCCGGAATTTGCCGATATCGACATCGTGTTTGACGCCACCAGCGCGGGTGCGCACGTGAAAAATGACGCCGCCTTACGCGCGGTTAAGCCGGGGATCCGCCTGATCGACCTGACGCCGGCGGCGATTGGCCCGTACTGCGTGCCGGTAGTGAATCTCGAGGCCAACGTGGATCGGCTGAACGTCAATATGGTGACCTGTGGCGGCCAGGCGACCATCCCGATGGTGGCGGCGGTGTCCCGCGTGGCGCGGGTGTATTACGCCGAGATTATCGCCTCTATTGCCAGTAAGTCCGCGGGGCCGGGCACGCGCGCCAATATTGATGAATTTACCGAAACCACCTCGAAGGCGATTGAAGTGGTGGGCGGTGCCGAGAAAGGCAAAGCGATTATTGTGCTCAACCCAGCGGAGCCGCCGCTGATGATGCGCGACACGGTGTATGTGCTGAGCGAAGAGGCTTCTCAGGCAGAAATTGAGGCGTCGATTAACCAAATGGCAGCGGCGGTACACGCGTACGTGCCGGGCTACCGCCTGAAACAGCGCGTGCAGTTTGAGGTCATCCCACAGGATAAACCGGTGAATCTGCCGGGTATTGGCCAGTTCTCCGGCCTGAAAACTGCGGTGTATCTGGAAGTGGAAGGTGCGGCGCACTACCTGCCAGCCTACGCGGGCAATCTCGATATTATGACCTCCAGCGCGCTGGCGACCGCTGAAAAGATGGCACAGTCACTCGCGCGTCAGGCAGGAGAAGCAGCATGAACGGTAAAAAACTCTATATCTCTGACGTGACCTTGCGTGACGGCATGCACGCTATTCGTCATCAATATTCGCTGGAAAACGTCCGCCAAATAGCTAAAGCGCTGGACGATGCGCGTGTCGATTCCATTGAGGTGGCGCACGGCGACGGGTTACAGGGCTCCAGCTTTAACTACGGCTTTGGCGCGCACAGCGATCTGGAATGGATTGAAGCGGCGGCGGACGTGGTGGAGCACGCCAAAATCGCCACGCTGTTGCTGCCGGGTATCGGCACGATTCATGACCTGAAAAACGCATACCAGGCCGGTGCGCGGGTGGTGCGCGTGGCGACCCACTGCACCGAAGCGGACGTGTCGGCCCAGCATATTCAGTATGCGCGCGAGCTGGGCATGGACACCGTCGGTTTTCTGATGATGAGCCACATGACCACGCCGGAGAAACTGGCGCAGCAGGCGAAGCTGATGGAAAACTACGGTGCAACCTGTATCTATGTGGTCGATTCCGGCGGGGCAATGAACATGACGGACATTCGCGATCGCTTCCGCGCCCTGAAAGCGGTGCTGAAGCCGGAAACGGAAACCGGGATGCATGCCCACCACAACCTGAGCCTCGGTGTGGCGAACTCCCTGGCCGCAGTGGAAGAGGGTTGTGACCGTATTGATGCCAGTCTGGCGGGCATGGGCGCAGGGGCGGGCAATGCGCCGCTGGAGGTGTTTATCGCCGCTGCGGATAAGCTCGGCTGGCAGCACGGCACCGACCTTTACGCGCTGATGGATGCCGCCGACGATTTAGTCCGTCCGCTGCAGGACCGCCCGGTGCGGGTGGATCGCGAAACGCTGGCGCTGGGTTATGCCGGGGTCTATTCCAGCTTCCTGCGTCATTGTGAAGTGGCGGCGGCGCGCTATGGTCTGAGCGCGGTGGATATTCTGGTTGAACTGGGCAAACGCCGAATGGTGGGCGGCCAGGAAGATATGATCGTCGACGTGGCGCTGGATCTGCGCAACAGCAAATAAAAATAATGACGCGGCTGGCAACGTATCAGCCGCGCTTCACCTGCATCGTGACCTCAGAGGTACACCTCATGACAACCCGTACCCCCGCATCCTCATCCCGTCTGACGCTGACCGTCGGGCTGTGTTTTTTAGTCGCCCTGATGGAAGGGCTGGATTTACAGGCCGCCGGTATCGCTGCCGTCGGCATCGCCCAGGCTTTTGCGTTAGATAAAATGCAGATGGGCTGGATCTTCAGCGCCGGTATTCTGGGATTACTGCCCGGCGCGCTGGTGGGCGGTATGCTGGCTGACCGCTATGGGCGCAAGCGGATCCTTATTGGCTCCGTGGCGCTGTTTGGCCTGTTTTCGCTGGCGACGGCGATATCCTGGGATTTCTCGTCGCTGGTGTTTGCCCGCCTGATGACCGGTGTCGGGTTGGGGGCGGCGTTGCCGAACCTGATCGCGCTGACCTCCGAAGCCGCAGGCCCGCGCTTTCGCGGCACCGCGGTGAGCCTGATGTACTGCGGCGTGCCGATTGGCGCAGCGCTGGCGGCGGCGCTGGGCTTTAGCGGTGTGGCCTCCGCCTGGCAAACGGTGTTTTGGGTTGGCGGGGTGATCCCGCTGTTGCTGGTGCCGTTGCTGATGCGTTGGCTACCGGAATCTCAAGTGTATGCCCAGCAAACGCAGGCGGCCGCCGCGCCGTTGCGTGCGCTGTTTGCCCCCGCCACAGCAACCGCCACGTTGCTGCTGTGGCTGTGTTATTTCTTCACCCTGTTGGTGGTGTATATGCTGATCAACTGGCTGCCGATGCTGCTGGTTGAACAAGGCTTTCGCCCCTCACAGGCGGCGGGCGTGATGTTTGCCCTGCAAATTGGCGCGGCCAGCGGGACGTTAATCCTCGGTGCATTGATGGATAAACTGCGCCCGGTGGTGATGTCGCTACTGATTTACACCGGGATGCTGGCTTCACTGCTGGCGCTCGGTACGGTGTCGTCATTGAGCGGTATGCTGGTGGCCGGATTTGTCGCAGGGATGTTTGCCACCGGCGGCCAAAGCGTGCTGTATGCGCTGGCTCCGCTGTTTTACAGCACCCCCATCCGCGCCACCGGCGTAGGCACCGCGGTGGCCGTTGGGCGCCTCGGGGCGATGAGTGGTCCACTGTTGGCGGGGAAAATGCTGGCGCTGGGCACTGGAACGGTAGGCGTGATGGCGGCCTCCGCACCGGGTATTTTGCTGGCCGGGCTGGCGGTGTTTGTGCTGATGAGCCGTAAATCACAGATACAGGTTCAAGCCAGCGACTCCTGACCGTGCGCTCATCCGGACGTATGAGGTGTGACGCGCGGTTCCTACTTTCGGGGGAACGTCATTGGACGTCTCCGTTGCCAGAGTTGAATAAACCCTGATAGCGGAGGCGTTATGGCCTGGCGACCTTTTTTGTATCTTATTGTTAATCCTCGTCCTGTGTTGAGCGCCCGGCGCGGGCATCTGCGTCTGGTGCAGGGCTAACTTTGCATTGTGTTTACAAACGCGGTATAACAAACCTTCTTTGGGCGTTTAGATGTCCATACGTTTAGAAGGTCATATGCAAACAACACAACAAAATGCGCCACTGAAGCGCACAATGAAAACGCGTCACCTGATTATGCTCTCTTTAGGTGGCGTGATTGGCACAGGGTTATTCTTTAATACCGGGTACATCATCTCCACCACCGGGGCGGCGGGGACGCTGCTGGCCTATTTGATTGGCGCGCTGGTGGTCTGGCTGGTGATGCAATGTCTGGGTGAACTGTCGGTGGCGATGCCGGAAACCGGCGCGTTTCACGTTTATGCTGCGCGCTATCTCGGCCCGGCGACGGGTTACACCGTAGCCTGGCTCTACTGGCTGACCTGGACCGTGGCGCTTGGCTCCAGCTTTACCGCCGCCGGTTTCTGCATGCAGTATTGGTTCCCACAGGTGCCGGTGTGGATCTGGTGCGTGGTTTTCTGCGTTGTTATCTTTGGCCTAAACGTCATTTCTACGCGCTTTTTTGCCGAAGGGGAATTCTGGTTCTCGCTGGTAAAAGTCATCACCATCATCGCCTTTATTATCCTCGGCGGGGCGGCCATTTTTGGCTTTATCCCGATGCAGGATGGTTCACCCGCGCCGGGGTTGAGCAATATCACCGCAGAAGGCTGGTTTCCACATGGCGGCCTGCCGATCCTGATGACCATGGTGGCGGTGAACTTTGCTTTCTCGGGAACCGAGCTTATCGGCATCGCGGCAGGCGAAACGGAAAACCCGCGCAAGGTGATTCCGGTGGCGATTCGTACCACTATCGCACGACTGATTATTTTCTTTATTGGCACCGTGTTTGTGCTGGCGGCATTGATCCCGATGCAGCAGGCGGGAGTGGAGAAAAGCCCGTTTGTGCTGGTGTTTGAGAAGGTGGGGATTCCATATGCGGCGGATATTTTTAACGTCGTGATCCTGACGGCCATTCTTTCAGCTGCGAATTCAGGATTGTATGCTTCCGGGCGCATGCTGTGGTCGCTGTCGAATGAACGTACGCTGCCCGCCTGTTTTGCGCGGGTAACCAAAAACGGCGTGCCGCTGACAGCCATATCGGTCAGCATGCTCGGCGGCGTGTTGGCGCTGTTTTCCAGCGTGATCGCCCCGGATACGGTATTTGTGGCGCTGTCGGCGATCTCCGGGTTTGCGGTGGTGGCGGTGTGGCTGAGCATCTGCGCTTCGCATTTTGTTTTTCGCCGCCGTCACTTACAGCAAGGAAAGGCTGTGAGTGAATTGCATTATCGTGCGCCGTGGTATCCGCTGGTTCCCGTATTGGGGTTTGTGCTGTGCCTGGTGGCCTGTGTCGGCCTGGCCTTCGATCCCGCGCAGAGAATTGCGTTGTGGTGCGGGTTACCGTTTGTGGCGTTGTGCTATGGTGCTTATTTCCTTACTCAACCCCGTAAAGTAAAACAGGAGCCACACCATGTCGCAGAATAATCCGTTACGTACCCTTCTTGAGAAACAGGATTTCCTGTTGCTGGATGGTGCGATGGCGACGGAACTGGAGGCGCGCGGCTGTAACCTGGCCGATAGCCTGTGGTCAGCGAAAGTGCTGGTAGAAAACCCGCAGCTTATCCGCGAAGTCCATCTAGATTACTACCGGGCGGGTGCTCAATGTGCGATCACCGCCAGCTATCAGGCCACGCCGGCAGGTTTTGCCGCCCGAGGTCTGGATGAGGCGCAGTCGAAGGCGCTGATTGGCAAAAGTGTGGAGCTGGCGCGTAAAGCGCGCGAGGCGTATCTGGCGGAAAACCCGCAGGCGGGTACATTGCTGGTGGCCGGGTCTGTGGGACCGTATGGCGCGTATCTGGCGGATGGCTCGGAATACCGTGGCGATTACGTGCGCAGCAAAGACGAGTTTCAGGGGTTTCACCGACCGCGCGTTGAAGTGCTGCTGGACGCCGGAGCTGACCTGTTAGCCTGCGAAACGCTGCCGAATTTTACTGAGATTAAGGCGCTGGCTGAACTGCTGGCGGAATACCCGCGTGCGCGTGCGTGGTTCTCGTTTACCCTACGTGACAGCGAACACCTGAGCGACGGCACGCCGCTGCGCGAAGTGGTGGCGTTACTGGCAAACTACCCGCAGGTGCTGGCTATTGGTATCAACTGCATTGCGCTGGAAAACACTACCGAGGCGTTGCAGCATTTACACGGCTTAACAGCGCTGCCGCTGGTGGTCTATCCCAACTCCGGCGAGCATTACGATGCGCAGAGCAAAACCTGGCACACTCACGGTGAAGCGTGTAAAACGCTGGCGGATTATTTACCCCAGTGGCGTGCGGCGGGCGCCCGGTTGATT
>NZ_SZWV01000043.1:0-16743 GCF_005280945.1 Citrobacter sp. wls718 | reverse complement strand
GCTGTCGCACCACGCCTGCGGATATTGCTGCGCTAAAAGCGCAAAGCTGAGAGTTTATCGGGCCTACAGTGAATGATGTGGCGATATGGCTATTGTGATTTTAGGTAACAGGCCACACTCGCCAGCAGCCGATGCTAAAGTGAATCCAAATGTTTTTGTGAGTGGGTTATTACCTGCTGCTACTTACGACCGGATTGTTGACCAAATATAGGGTGCATTGAAATAAAATTAAATAAAGGGACTCCAATGGAGTCCCTTTATTTAGAAAATGATAAAAAAACCGATCATTATTGGAATGCAAATCAATAATGACAATGATTCAATTCTAAATCCTAGTGTTAATTTTTTTGGAAGATTTCTTATTAGATTATACCCTTCTATGCTTATACCATAATGTAAATGCTTATGGTATTTAAAGTTTAAGCTTCTAGTTATAAAACTAACTTTCGTATTATATAAATATGGAGTGGAAAAAACACTTGCATCTTTGCATAACTTTGTTGAAAGCGGTAGAGGGCCTATCTCTTTTTCGTATATTTCAACTATTTTTTGTATGCTTTTTTATTGTAAAAATAACACATCATGAATATTAAAAAATCAAATGCAAACGCAAGGCAAATTAAGATTTTTATAACTTCATCATTTTCAATGAAAAATATTTTCATATATAATATGATCTCCTACATAATTACCTAATTTTTCACCAGCGTCCTCGCCATATTTTTCTGCAATCTTACCTGACGCAATAGTAACACCAACCCCTGTAGCAAAACACAGTGCAGCACCGACCCCTCCAGCTTCTATAGTAGAAAGCCCTAATACCCACGTACAAACCACATTTGCTGCACGTCCAGCCGCCAGACCAGTAAGCATACTACTGGCCTGTTTGAATCCAAATTTACTATATTCAGTAATAGCGGCTTTTTTGCATGCACTTTCACGGCCTTTTGCACAGGCATCATAAATATTTGATGTATATCCAGCGAAATCTAAACCTATGCCAACAAAACCAACGGTTTTCATCAGTTTAACTAATTTTGCCGAATTTTCAATATATGTAGCATAGCCCTCTATATTATCCACTCCAGTTTTATCCCATTTATGCATAATTGAGCTTGTTGATAAACCTAAAGCTTTTTTAATACTATTATATTCTTCCAGATTAAGATGGGTTTTGGAGAATTTATTTAAGATAACATTTAATTTTTTAAACAGTCTTGCTCGTTGACCAAAAAATTCCTCCCCCGATATGATTCCTTTGTTATGGGTGTACGTATCTTTATATAACTCCTGAATTTCAATTAATATTTGTTTTATTTCTTCGTAATAACTTTTACCTATCTCACTAATATATCCAAAACTATCTCCAGCATTTCCTAAATAATTACCGAAAAGTTGATATGAAAATGCATCCACGGCTCCTCTGTTATCATGCAATAACTTTGCATCCTGCAAGGTAAGTGGGGCCAGAGATTTATCAATTCGATCTCGTGCTTTTTGTAATGCTTCAATCTGTTGCTGATCTTGTTTTTCAGGATCAACAACAATCAGAATTGAACCAGGTTGTTTTTTCATATCAGGGTTCAGTTTGTGATATAGCTCTCTCGTACCATCGGGGGGATTAACAAAAATATACGGTTCATATGTTGATGGTTTAGCCTCATAGGGCAATACACAAAATCCCGCATCTACAGGCTCACGAGGCGGTTTATCCTCTTCAGCTTCAGTCGGACAATATGGCCCATGTGCCATCGTGAGCGGTTTTGGTACGTTCTGCGGCGTTACAGAGACCACTCTGTTTGTGACTGGTTTAGGTGTGGAGAGAACTTCACTCTCATAGAAATAACTAACATTTGAAATTGAGTTAATAAATCGGCATTTGCAAGGGCATGTGCCAACGCTATGTGCTGTTCCGGCAGCCTGAACACCATGTATAAAATAACCTGGTTGCCCTCCTGCTATGTGGTAGAGTTTTTTATCTTTACCACATATATAGCTATCGCCATGTCGTGCCGTTGGCTGTCCGTCGAGTATATGATTAGTACAACCTGTTAAAATAGTGCCACCGCAGGTTGTTTTATCTCCGACCCTTAAAAAATAGGCAATTCCCATACAATTCTCATTTTAATAAAGTTAAACTTTCCGGATTGCAAAAAAACCAGTCATTTTTCCATGTTGCCATATAAACACAATCTTCGATTTTATTTGATTCTTTGAATTGCATATTATTATAAGCGATTAGACTTTGTTCTTTTAAATAGTCATTATGATAATTACATTGCGATTGAGTATGACTTAGAAAATCATGGAATCTTTTCTTCCACATTTGATGAAATCTATCTGTAACTTTTTCAGGTATTTTTAGGGTAGGGAGTCTTTCATTTTCATTGAAACTGCTAAAAGTATATTTGACGGGGATTGTAACTTGAGATAAATGATAACCATGATATATAACATTGCATTGTTTATCAGCCCAAAACCCCGCACTCAACAGCAGATAATAATCATCGCTATTTTTGATGGCTTTATTGTTTTTTACCATTTCCCCAATGTTAAAATCATTCAGTGCATATACGCTCCACTTTTCATTAAATTTTTTCTCTAAGTAAGTGGAGTAAATTGATGCTTCCATCTTTGAATAAAAAATTAAAATGCCCTCGATACTTCGATCGTATTTCCTCCACAATGGCTCCAACATTTCTTCGTTTTTATGCGTTGTTTTGTTGTATATGTCACTGACACGACCTAATACCCATAATTCGTGCTCGCTTATATATTGAGTGATTTGATTTTCTTCCTGGTGAAAGTACATTTTTGAATCTCTCTCATCCGTTGAAAGCATGATGACATACTATTTCCTCTGTAAAAGTTGTGCGGCTGATCGCATAAGCAATAAAAAAGCCTGAATCCAATTCAGGATGATTCAGGCTTGAAATAATTAAGTTCAAATGCATTCACTTAATAAATATTTTATAAAGATTTTTCCTTCTCTATAATCAAATTAATTTTATCTGGTCCGTTGTTTGATCGTAGTCCGGCACAAATTATGCCGCATCCGCCAGGATAAACATGCCGTACGGGTGGATTTCGAGGTAATACTGCTCGCCAGCGTTTGGCTGTAAGCGCGTGGCGTTGACCTGCAATAGAATTTCCTGCCCGTGCCACTCTACCGTGACCTCATACTGCGGCCCCATATAGGCGACGTGCTGGATCACACAGCGCTGGCTCTCCTCGCCGCGATCGCTGAGCGTAATTGCCTCCGGACGCACGCCAACCGTACCTTCTCCCTGGGTGGCGAAATGCAGCGGCCTTGGCAGGCGATAACCGTAAATATCGACAAACGCCTCGCTGAACGCGGCCGGGAACAGGTTGGCATCGCCCATAAAGCTCGCCATAAAGCGCGAGGCGGGCTGGCGGTACAGATCCTGCGGTGAGCCGATCTGCATGATATGTCCCTTGTTCATCACCAGTACGGTGTCGGACACCGCGAAGGCTTCGCTCTGATCGTGGGTCACGTACAGCGAGGTAATATCAAACTGCTTTTGCAGTTCGCGGATCTTGTCACGCATGCTGCGTCGCAGGTTGGCGTCGAGGTTACTCAGCGGTTCATCAAATAACAGCACCTTCGGTTTGAGGATCAGCGCCCGGGCCAGCGCCACGCGCTGCTGCTGCCCGCCGGAGATCTGATCGACATAGCGGTCTTCGAATCCTTCCAGATCCACCATCGCCAGCGCCTCTTTCACCCGCGCTTTAAGTTCGCTGCGCGATACACCGAGCATCTTCAGGCCGTAGCCGACGTTTTCACCCAGCGACATATGTGGGAACAGGGCGTAAGACTGAAACACCATGCAGATATCGCGCTGCTGGATGGAACGATGGGTAACGTCTTCGCCATCAATATAAATCTGCCCTTCGCTCGGTTTTTCCAGTCCGGCAACCAGGCGCAAAATGGTGGTTTTGCCGCAGCCGGAAGGGCCAAGCAGCGTCACCATTTGCCCTTGTGGGATGGTGAGATTGATGTTGTCGATAACCGTGTTGCTGCCAAAACGTTTGGTGACGTTGCGCAGTTCAACGAAATTTTTCTGAGTCATAGTGCGCTCCATTACGCCGGGTTTTTGGCTTTTGAACGGGAGGTACGTGATTCACCGATCAGCCAGTCAAAGATGAAAATAATCGCCAGCATCACCACGATCAGGATCGAACCGTAGGCAATGGCCACGCCGTATTCACCGTCTTCCACGCGGTTCAGAATGTAGGCCGTTGCGACGCGGGTATCTGGCGTGACGAGGAACACAATGGCGCTGACGGTAGTAATGGCGCGCACAAAGCTGTAGATCAGCGCGGAGAGGATAGCCGGGCGTAGCAGCGGCAGCAGGATGTGCGTGATGGTCCGTAGCGAACCGGCACGCAGGCTGAGCGAGGCTTCATCCAGCGATTTATCGATTTGCCCTAAGCCCGCAATGCCTGCACGAATGCCGACCGGCACGTTACGCATCACCATTGAGATAATGACGATGGCCGCCGTCCCGGTGAGGTACACCGGGGCGCTGTTAAAGGCCAGAATATACGAGACACCCGCCACGGTGCCGGGAACGGCAAAGCACAGCATGGTGGTGAACTCGATAGTTTTTTTGCCTTTAAACTGCTGGCGCACCACAATCCAGGCGATCAGTAGCCCGAAGATGGCGGTGATCGGCGCGGCGATCCCGGCGTACAGCAGGGTGTCGAGTAGCGAAGGCCACGCGCCGTCGCTCATCCCCTGACCAAACAGCTTGGTAAAGTTCGCCAGCGTCAGGGTGTAGTCCACGCCCCAGTTAACGGTGAAGCTGCCGTAGAAAATGCTGCCATACAGCAGGGCGTTAAAGGCGATCCATACCGCCAGCAGTGCGACTACGCTCCACACCAGCGTTACCGGCAGCGGCTGCACGTCGCCACGGTATGATTTACCGGAAACGGTGACGTACGAGCGTTTGCCGATCCACATGTACTGCACGCAGAACACCAGCAGGGAGAACAGCAGCAGGAACGCGCCGAGCGTGCTGGCGGCCTGGTAATCGAGCTGTGAACCGGTGATGTAGAAGTAGATTTGTGTCGCCAGCACGTCAAAGTTACCGCCGAGCACCAGCGGGTTACTGAAGTCAGCCAGCGACTGCACAATGACAATCAAAAAGGCGTTTGCCAGCGCCGGTTTTAGCAGCGGGACAAACACGCCGTTAAAGGTCTGCCAGCGGCTGGCACGCAGGGTGTACGACGCTTCTTCCAGCGACGGATGAATGGTTTTGATCGCCCCGTCGAGGATCATAAACGCCATCGGGGTGAAGGCCAGCACCTGCGCCAGCCAGATGCCGGTAAACCCGTACAGCCAGTTGGTGTTGGTTAAGCCAAACCAGTCCACCATTAATTCGGTAATGTAGCCGGAACGGCCCATCATTAAGGTGACGCCAAGGCCGACGACAAACGGCGGCGTCACGATCGGCAGGATCGAGAAAATGCGGCCAATAATGGCGCTGCGTCTGGCAATACGAGTGGTGTAAATCGCCAGCACCAGACCGAAGAAAGTACAGCCGACGCCGACGGCGATCGACAGCATAATGGAGTTGAGGATCACCTGAATGATATGCGCCTGCGACAGCACATTCATAAACGCCAGCGGGGCAAACTCTCCGGCGTCGTTGGTGAACATGGGAATGAAAATCGCGATGCTCGGCCAGACGATAAAAATCCCGATTAGCGCGACAATGGCGGTGAGCGATCCGATAACGAAACGGTCGCCACCCAGCCATTCGAGGCGGGTGAGCGCCAGCGTCATAATCGCGCCCAGCGCGACAAACAGTACGATGGTGGCATAGCCTAGGCCGCGTCCTTCAAGAGTGGCGCTGGCGACAATAAAGGCCATACAGAACAGCGACCAGCTCGTGTCGAGAGTGTGGCGGCTGCGCTGCTCGCGTTTGGCTTCCTGGAACGGACGTACCAGCAGCAGGCTCGGTAGCAGATACCACAACCAGCTAATATTGAAATGTGACCAGCTGTAGGCGGCGAGTATTTCCTCGCGCGTGGACTCCAGCAGTCCATAGTCCAGGCTCCAGCTTGGCAGCAGGGCAAACGCCAGCCAGCCGAGTAAAACCCAAAGGAATATCGCATCCCGTTTTTTCACGGGATGGAGTGCAAGTGTCTGTGACATAGCGGTTCCGGTGTTCAATCCTGATGTAGGCCGGATAAGCTTGTGCGCCATCCGGCATTCAGGGTGACGATCATTGCCGGATGCGGCGTTGCCTTATCCGGCCTACGTAACCTTATCCGAAGAAGGTCATCATGTTTTATTTACCCATCTTCACTTCGCTAACCCACTTATTGATCAACGCTTTACGAACATCGGTAGAACCATATTTATCCATGTCGTAATTGATAAGCTTCAGGTCGTCGAGCTTCAGGGAGTTCGGTGACGTCTCGGCGGTGGTGTTGGTCAGGATCTGATAGGATTTGCCTTTCTTCCATGCCAGTTCCTGGGCATCTTTTGACAGTACCCAGTCAACGAACAGTTTGGCGTTGTCGAGGTTACGCGCGCCTTTCAGGATGCTGACGCCGCCAATTTCATAGCCGGTGCCTTCGCACGGCGAAATCAGCTCCAGCGGGGCGCCTTGTTCTTTTTCCAGCGAGTAGTCGTGCAGGAAGCCAATGCCGATCGCCGTTTCGCCACGGGCAGCGTTACGTGCCGGGGCAATACCAGACTTGGTGTACTGAGAAACGTTGGCATTGAGTTGCTTCAGGTAATCAAAGGCCTGATCTTCCCCCCACAGTTGGGCGAAGGTTGCCAGCGCGGTGTAGGCGGTGCCGGAGCTTTGCGGGTCGGCAATCTGGATTTCGCCTTTGTATTCCGGTTTAGTCAGATCTTTCCAGCATTTTGGCACTGGTAGGTTTTTCTCTTTCAGGCGCTGGGTATTGACGCCAAAGCCCAGAATACCGACGTAAACGGCGGAGGAGAGGTTACCTTTCACTTTCGCCGGATCGCGGAATTTCTCCATGATTTCATCGAGTTTCGGTGATTTATACGGCTGCAGCAGACCCATCTCTCCGGCCTGAGACTGCGGATCCAGCGTTCCACCGTACCAGACATCCGCCTGCGGGTTTTTCTTCTCGGCATCCACTTTCGCCAGCGTACTGCCGGAGCCGTTGCGAATAAATGAGGTCTTCACATCATATTTTTCACCGAAGGCTTTGGTTTCGGTTTCGCACATTTCGTTGGTGGCGCTGCAGTAGACCACCAGACGACCTTCAGCCTGGGCAACGCTGCTTAACGCCGCCAGCGCGAGGGTGGAAGCAATCAGGGTAGAGGTAAGCGTCAATTTCATTGTTTTATCCTTTGACTGAGAGAAGGGGTAATACCTGCAATAAGCAGCGGCATCAGCAATAAACCCATAACGACAGCGGCAACCGAGAGCAAACTGAACATTCCCGACCAGCCATAACGTTCAATGACCAGCGACAACGGCCAACCCGCCAGCGCGGCCCCGAGATAGGCAAACAGCCCGAGAAAACCGGTGATCGAACCTGCGGCTGCTTTGTGTCCGCATTCGACAGCGGCCAGGCCAATCAACATCTGTGGGCCAAAAACAAAGAACCCCACGCTAAAGAAACAGGCCGCCAGCAGCGCATAGTGGTGAACCGGTGCCAGCCATAGGGCGGCGACGGAGACCATCAGCCCGAGCGTGAACAGCAAGATCATCGGCGCGCGCTGACCGCTGAACAGCACATCTGATCCCCATCCGGCAAACAGCGCGCCGAGCAAGCCACCAACTTCAAACAGCATCACCGTGGCGTTGGCGCTGAGCAGATTCACGCCGTGGCTTTCGGTCAGCCAGATGTTGCCCCAGTCGTTAAGCGCGATGCGGATCACATAGACCAGCACATATGACACGCCCAGCAGCCAGATCATCGGATTCTTCAGCATGGTGGTGCGTAACATTTGCCACAGCCCCATCGGCGGGCTTTGCTGCTGCTGGCGCAGTTCCAGCGGGTCCTGCCGCCATTCTCCAACCGTCGGTAATCCCTCTTCCTGGGGCGTGCCTTTCAGTTGCAGGGTGAGCCAGATCCCTAATGCCATGCTGATTATCCCCGGTGTCAGCATCGCTGCCTGCCAGCCCCACCAGTGGGCGGCGAAGGCGCTAATCAGCGGAATGATGGCTCCGCCGATGTTGATAGACATATTCCAGCAGCCCCACCAGAAACCGCGTTCGTTACGCGAATACCAGTGAGTCAGCAGGCGGGCGCAGGGGGGCCAGCCCCAGCCCTGGAAAAACCCGTTGAGCGTCCACACCACCAGCAGCAGCGTCAGTGATTCGCCAAAGGCGAACACCACGTTTAAGACGCCGGTGGCAAACAGGCCGATGCCCATAAACGCCCGCTGCCCGTGGCTGTCATGCCATAATCCGGCGGTGAACTTTGACAGGCCGTAGGTCAGATAAAACAGCGAACCCAGCAGGCCAATATCACTTTTATCCAGCCCCAGATCCGTTTGCAGCGCCGGGAGCACGTAGTTGACGCTTTTGCGCGTCAGGTAGAACGCGGCGTAGCCAATGACCATGCACATCAGTAGCCGGGGACGTAGCGCCCGGTAGCGTTGATCTGTTTCGCGTGATGCGCGTGCGTGCATGGCGGTCTCCATTTGTGCTGACTATAGGAAAGTGAAAGCAAAAGGGGATGAGAGAAAGTCCAGAGTGACTAAGACTTTTTCCTGGTTAATGATGGGTTTGTTGCAAATTTGTGGGCAGGTTAACAATTACCCGCGTACCGTTGTGCGACTCAAGCGTTAGCTCGCCACCCAGTGCGCTTACCCGTTCACGCATTCCCTGAATACCGAAACCGGGGATTTTTTCTGGCAGAATGCCCACGCCGTTGTCCTCAACGTGCAGAACCAGGCTGTGCTCCTGCTGGCGGAGCGTAATCGACACCTCGCTGGCGTTGGCATGTTTACAAACGTTATTGAGTAACTCCTGCAACAGGCGGTACAGCGTAAAGCGGACCGTTTCATTGTCTGGCGTATTTTCCAGCCGATAGTCAAACCGGCAGCGGATGCCCCGTTCGGCAAAGGCAAACTCATTCACCAGATGATGGAGCGCGTCTTGAAAGGACAGCTCATCGAGCGCGGGAGGACGCAGCTGGCGCAGCAACTGGCGGGTGGAGTGATGAATGCGCCGGGCAAGGTCATTGATCTGATTCGCTGCGTCCAGCGTTTGCTGTGGATCCTGTGCTCGCTTGACCAGCTGAGAGTGGATTTGAATGGCGGTAATGTTTTGCCCAATTTCGTCGTGCAGCTCCCGCGCCAGACTCTTGCGCGTATTTTCTTCGCTGCGGATCAGTTGCTCAGTTAACGCCCGTCGTGCCGTCAGCTCGGCTTCCAGACGCTGGCGATAGTGGTGCAGGTTCTGCGCCAGATGCTGCTGGCGGCTGATAGCGATACCCAGGCCAATACCCAACAACGCCTGGGTAGCGAGAAAAATTTCCAGTTCCAGTAAATTGCTGAACCCCACACCGATTTGCCGTGCGATGGTGATCATCATGCTGCCAAGCAACCCGGATAATACGCCGCCCTGCCAGCCAAACTTCCATGCCATCACCACGTTGGGCAGAAACACTACGATCAGCAGCAGGCGCTCAATGTCTGGTGACAGCACCATCTGAGTGCCGATGCCGATAATAAAAAACAGGCTGCACCAAATGATAAGCGAGGTGCGCAGCGGCGGATTACGGGTGTCCAGGCCGAGCAAATGATAGCGGTGCTGCTGGCGCAGAAATTCGTAAATCAAATAAACAAATGGCGTCAACAGCACGCCGCCGGTAAACGACGCCAGGCCAATTAACATCGCCGGGCTTTCGATAAAGGGCGACAGGAGGGCGGTATTGAGCAATGCGGTGACGGTGACGGCGGCCAGTAGCAGCGTTAAGCGCTGCCAGTAGAGTGGGAAGCGGTGCCAGTAAGACTGGCCGATACTGGCCGGGATCAGGCTAATTAACGGTGCGGCCAGCAGAATATAACCATTTAATAATTGTTCGCTGTGTAGCCAGGACAGCATTAGCACCGGTGGTAGTACCAGCGCGGGCCAGTAGCGGCGTGACAGTAGGATCAAGAGTGCGAGATAGACGCCGTGTGGCAGAAATAGCGCTGCCTGCTGACCGTTTTGGGTCAGGTAAAATCCCAGCGTCCACAGCATCAGCCAGCCCGAACCCCAGGCCAGCAGGATAAACAGGGAGATCACCCAATGGCGAGCCGAGCGCGACATCAGTGCCCCGTCAGTAGCTGATGGTCGAGCGCAAAATGCACCAGGTCAATAGTGCTGTGGCATTGCAGTTTACCCAGCACGTTGGCGCGGTGGACGTGGACCGTTTTGTGGCTGAGGTCGAGTTTGAAGGCGATCTCTTTCACGCTGTCGCCTTTGACCAGCAGATCAAACACTTCGCGCTCGCGTGGGGTGAGCACTTCCAGCACCTGGGCGGGTTGTTCGCCGCCGCGTAGCGCCCGCAATGCGTCAGCGCACAGGTAATGCCCACCCATGCCCACTGAACGTACCGCCTGTACCAGTTCCTCAGGCCCGCAGCGTTTGGTCAGATAGCCGCTGGCACCGGCATCCAGCGCGCTTTGCACAAACGTCGGCGCGTCATAAATGCTGAGAATTATGGCGCGAAAGTTGGGTTTCTGCGCCCGCAACCGTTTTAACAGGCTCAGACCATTTTCATCCGGCATAGCGATGTCCATCACCGCCACGCTGACGTCATCGCGCAGTAACGCAGGCCAGGCATCTGCCGCGCTGCTGTATTGGCCGATGACGTTAAGGTCATCTTCAAGACTGAGTAATTGCGCAAAGCCGGAACGCACCACCACATGGTCATCCACCAGCACAACATGGATCATTTTCTTGCTCTCTTGTCTGACAATAGCGTCTATGATGCCTGCCCGCATTACGCTGGCAATCACCGGGATGCTGTTATGTAACGAATGTAACAAAATCGCAATAATTTGCAGGTGTTGTAGGCCGGATAAGGCGCTTGCGTCGCCATCCGGCAACAGTGCCTGATGGCGCTGCGCTTATCAGGCCTACGAATTCCATCTGTCATGAGCGAAATAGCTAACTATTGCCGCTTTTTTTCTAAAAACGCTTTGTTCTTAGCCAGAATTTTTAATTCCTTTATCAAAGTGTGCCGTAACGAAATACTGCCCCACATAACAAGACAGGGGAGCAGACAATCATGGCTATATCATCGCGTAATACACTCCTTGCCGTACTGGCAGTGGTTGCATTTCAGGCGCAGGCGGTGAACGTCACCGTCGCGTATCAGACCTCCGCTGAACCGGCCAAAGTGGCGCAGGCGGACAACACGTTTGCTAAAGAGAGCGGGGCCACCGTTGACTGGCGTAAGTTCGACAGCGGGGCGAGCATCGTCCGGGCGCTGGCGTCTGGCGACGTACAGATTGGCAATCTTGGCTCCAGCCCGTTGGCGGTTGCGGCCAGCCAACAGGTGCCGATTGAGGTGTTCCTGCTGGTGTCCAAACTCGGTAACTCCGAGGCGCTGGTGGTGAAGAAAAGCATCAACAAACCTGAGGATTTGATCGGTAAACGTATTGCCGTGCCGTTTATCTCCACCACCCATTACAGCCTGCTGGCCGCGTTAAAACACTGGGGCATCAAGCCCGGTCAGGTGGAGATTGTGAACCTGCAGCCGCCAGCGATTATTGCCGCCTGGCAGCGCGGGGATATTGACGGCGCCTACGTCTGGGCACCGGCGGTGAACGCGCTGGAAAAAGACGGCAAGGTGTTAACCGACTCGGAAAAAGTAGGTGAGTGGGGCGCGCCGACGCTGGACGTGTGGGTCGTGCGCAAAGATTTTGCCGAGCAGCATCCTGAGGTGGTGAAGGCCTTTGCCAAAAGCGCGATTGATGCCCAACAGCCCTATATTACTGATCCCGATGAATGGCTAAAGCAGCCGGACAACATCAGCAAGCTGTCGCGCTTAAGCGGCGTGCCGGAAGCAGATATTCCGGGACTGGTAAAAGGTAACACCTACCTGACACCGCAGCAGCAAACCGCCGAGCTGACCGGACCGGTGAACAAAGCGATTATCGACACCGCGCAGTTCCTCAAAGATCAGGGCAAAGTGCCCGCTGTGGCGACGGATTACAGCCAGTACGTTACCGATCGCTTCGTGCAATAAGGGGGCGCTGATGCTGCAAATCTCTCATCTTGCCGCCCGCTATGACGGAAAGCCGGTGCTGGACGACATCAACCTGACGCTCGACGGCGGTGAACTGCTGGTGGTGCTCGGGCCTTCCGGCTGCGGCAAAACCACGCTGCTGAATCTGATTGCCGGGTTTGTGCCGTATCAGCACGGCAGCATCGTGCTGGCGGGTAAAAAAGTGACAGGCCCGGGGGCCGAGCGCGGCGTGGTGTTCCAGAACGAAGGCTTGCTGCCGTGGCGTAACGTGCAGGATAACGTCGGATTAGGCCTGCAACTGGCCGGTGTAGAGAAGTCACAGCGTCAACGCATTGCGCAGGACATGCTGAAGAAGGTTGGGCTGGAAGGCGCGGAAAAGCGCTTTATCTGGCAGCTTTCCGGTGGTCAGCGTCAGCGCGTCGGCATTGCCCGGGCGCTGGCGGCAAATCCGCAACTGTTGCTGTTGGATGAACCTTTTGGCGCGCTGGATGCTTTTACCCGCGAGCAGATGCAAACCCTGCTGTTGACGCTGTGGCAGGAGACCGGCAAACAGGTGCTGCTGATTACCCACGATATCGAAGAGGCGGTGTTTATGGCGACTGAACTGGTGCTGTTGTCTCCGGGACCGGGCCGGGTGCTGGAACGCTTACCGCTAAATTTCGCCCGCCGCTTTGTGGCCGGGGAGCCGAGTCGCAGCATTAAATCCGATCCGCAGTTTATTGCCATGCGTGAATACGTGCTAGGCCGCGTTTTCGCGCAACGGGAGGCGTTCTCATGAGCGTGGTGATTAACGATAAACTCCGTCCGCGTGCGTTGCGCTGGCGCTGGCCGCTTTCACGTCAGATGACGTTAAGTGTTGGCACATTGGGCGTGCTTCTGGTGGTGTGGTGGGCAGTGGCGGCACTGCAATTCATCAGCCCGCTGTTTTTACCGCCGCCGGGGCAGGTACTGCAAAAACTTATCGTCATTGCCGGACCTCAGGGCTTTATGGATGCCACGCTGTGGCAGCATCTGGCCGCCAGCCTGACGCGTATCGTCATTGCTCTGCTGGCCGCGGTGCTGCTCGGCGTGCCGGTGGGGATCGCGATGGGGCTGAGTCCGACGGTGCGCGGGATCGTCGATCCGATCATCGAACTGTATCGTCCGGTGCCGCCGCTGGCCTATTTGCCACTGATGGTTATTTGGTTTGGCATCGGCGAAACCTCGAAGATCCTGCTGATCTATCTGGCGATTTTTGCCCCTGTGGCGATGTCTGCGCTGGCGGGCGTCAAAAGTGTGCAGCAGGTGCGGGTGCGGGCCGCTCAGTCGCTGGGGGCCAGCCGCGCACAGGTATTGTGGTTTGTAATTTTACCGGGTGCTTTGCCGGAAATTCTTACCGGGCTGCGGATTGGACTGGGTGTGGGGTGGTCGACATTAGTGGCGGCGGAGCTGATTGCCGCGACGCGAGGTCTGGGGTTTATGGTGCAGTCAGCGGGTGAGTTTTTGGCAACGGATGTGGTGCTGGCGGGAATTATGGTGATTGCCGTGATCGCCTTTATTTTAGAATTGGGTTTGCGTGCGCTTCAGCGCCGTCTGACGCCCTGGCATGGAGAAGTACAATGAGTGAACGTCTGAGCATTTTCCCGCTGGGGCCCTATATAGGTGCGCAGGTCACCGGGGCGGATTTGACGCGACCGCTGAGCGATAACCAGTTTGAACAGTTGTACCACGCGGTACTTCGTCATCAGGTGGTGTTCCTGCGCGAGCAGGCGATCACACCACAGCAGCAGCGGGCGCTGGCGTTGCGTTTTGGCGACTTGCATATCCATCCGGTTTACCCGCATGCGCAGGGCGTTGAGGAGATCATCGTCCTCGATACTCACAACGACAATCCGCCGGATAACGACAACTGGCACACCGATGTAACCTTTATTGAGACGCCACCTGCCGGGGCGATTCTGGCGGCAAAAGAGCTGCCATCAACAGGTGGCGATACGCTGTGGACCAGCGGCATTGCCGCTTTTGAAGCGCTTTCAGAACCTTTTCGCCAATTGCTGAGCGGCCTGCGGGCCGAACATGATTTCCGTAAATCGTTTCAGGAGTTCAAATACCGTAATACCGAAGAAGAGCATCAGCGTTGGCTGGAGGCGGTGGCAAAGCACCCACCGTTGCTGCATCCGGTAGTGCGAACGCATCCGGTGAGCGGCAAACAGGCGCTGTTTGTGAATGAAGGGTTCACGACACGAATTGTCGATGTGACGGAAAAAGAGAGTGAGGCGCTGCTCGGATTTCTGTTTGCCCACACCACCAAACCGGAGTTTCAGGTACGCTGGCGCTGGCAGCCTGACGATGTGGCGATTTGGGATAACCGCGTGACGCAGCATTATGCCAATGCAGACTACCTGCCGCAGCGGCGCATTATGCACCGGGCGACGATTCTCGGAGACAAGCCTTACTATCGTGCGAGCTAACGTGCCCGATGGCGCTTTGCCCACCGGGCCCCGGTGTGCAGGCCGGACAGGGCGAAGCCGCCATCCGGCAACACTGCGTCATTAACGCAGAATTTTTTTCTCAGCCAGATCCAGGGCAAAGTAACTGAAGATCAGATCCGCGCCTGCGCGTTTGATCGAGCCTAAACTTTCCAGCACGACTTTCTCTTCATCTATTGCCCCTGCCAGGGCCGCGAATTTGATCATCGCGTATTCGCCGCTGACCTGGTAGGCGCCAATCGGCAATTCGGTACGTTCGCGAATATCACGCAGAATATCCAGGTATGCACCGGCCGGTTTCACCATCAGGCAGTCTGCACCCTGGGCTTCGTCCAGCAGTGATTCGCGAATGGCTTCACGACGGTTCATCGGGTTCATCTGGTAGGTTTTACGATCGCCTTTCAGCGCGGTGCCCGCGGCTTCGCGGAATGGACCGTAGAAGGAGGAGGCGAACTTGGTGGAGTAGGACATGATCGCGGTATCAGTGAAGCCCGCGGCGTCCAGCGCCTGGCGAATAGCCTGCACCTGACCGTCCATGGCGGCGGACGGTGCGATAAAGTCGGCGCCCGCCGCGGCGGCAACCACTGCCTGTTTACCGAGGTTCGCGAGGGTTAAATCGTTATCTACGCCGTGGTCACACAATACGCCGCAGTGACCGTGCGAGGTATATTCGCAGAAGCAGGTGTCGGACATGACGATCATCTCCGGCACGGTTTGCTTGCAAATGCGTGACATGCGCGCCACCAGTCCGTCTTCTTTCCAGGCATCGCTGCCGGTGTCATCGGTATGGTTGGAAATACCAAAGGTCATCACCGAGCGGATACCGGCGTTGGCAATGCGTTCGATTTCGCGTGCCAGATGTTTCTCTGGAATGCGCATCACGCCGGGCATGGCCTCGATGGCTTTGTAATCGTCGAGTTCTTCTTCAACAAAGATCGGCAACACCAGGTCATTTAAGCTGAGTGTTGTCTCTTCAAACATGGCGCGCAGCGCAGGGGATTTGCGCAGGCGGCGAGGGCGTTGGATTAGGTCTGTCATGGTATGCCTGATGTTTGTGGAATCGAAGGCCGTAGTATACCTCAACCTGTGTGTGGGTGTTTTACGAAAGTTGGCCTTATGCGAGTGACACCCGCGTACCGTATTTTTAAAAATTTAATATGCGCTATTTATACTTTATTGAATTTATCATTTTTAATATCAATAGGTTTTGCTGTGGGTTTGATTTTGTTTAATCGTTGATTAAATACCTTTCATTGTGCGTGTGTTTATTTGCTGTCCTTGTGGTTTTGTTTTTAATTATCATTGTATTGTATGGTTTATTTTATTAATTTTCCCATAATTTACTGAAAGTAAAAGGTTTATGCTTTTTTGTTTGTATTTCGTTTATTGTCCGCATTCGGACTTAAAGTAAAGAATAATTGAACCTTTTATCTATGACACCGCATAATCTTTCGGCGAAACATAATATGTTTACTATGCATTAATAATTGATGGATCAACTATATTACGTCCCTGAGGAGGGATGACAAATGCACACTTGGAAAAAGAAACTCGTAGTCTCACAATTAGCATTAGCCTGCACATTGGCAATCACTTCTCAGGCGAATGCTTCAACTGATATCTCTGGAACTACCTATACCACGTTCAATCATTACAATGATGCTTCCTACAGCGATGGTGTTTACTATGATGGATATGTTGGCTGGAATAACTACGACACGGATAGTATTTATAACGGTGATATTTACCCAGTAATTAATAACTCCACCGTTAATGGTGTCATTTCGACTTACTATCTGGATGATGGTCTTTCGACTAACAGTAATACCAATAGTCTGACGATTAAAAACAGCACTATTCACGGTATGGTAACGTCCGAATGTATGACGACGGATTGTACTAACCGTAGTGGTACCGATTATTACTACGATCGTCTGGCGATGAGCGTTATCAACTCAACTATCGATGACAATTACGAACATTATACCTACAACGGTAGCTATAATGACGCAGTTGATTCACACGTTGTAGATGTTTACAACCTGGGTACTGGATTGGCCCCTATATTTCC
>NZ_SZWV01000042.1:0-2140 GCF_005280945.1 Citrobacter sp. wls718 | reverse complement strand
TCTTCAAACATTTCCTGAACAGTAGGGCTTATCTGTTCTTTCTCATGCTTGCTGGCGTCTGTGTTGATCACCGGCAGTACCATCATCGGTTTAATCCAAGTACCAGTATCGGGAAAGGGGGCAGTTTCACACTTATGTCCCTTAGAATTACATCTTTTACATTAGATATATAAATATAAGATGAAATGCCACTTATTTGGTTAAAATGCAAACATAAATCTAACTTGGATATGGTTTTACGTTATTTTATAATGTTTTTTTCTAATAAAAAACATAAAGAAATAATTGTTTTAACCGATAATCTGTTTCAACTGTATGTATTTGTTTCACGACAGATAGTAGAATGTATGTTGTCACATAGGGTCAGGCATATAAAGAGGTCGGTGTGAAGAATAACCACAATTTAAAACAAATCAAGCCTTATGTGATATCAATCACGTTTTCATTTTTTATTTTTTTCTCATTATCTGAGATTTCAGTGTATTATATATACAAGGAGAAGATTGCATCATATACAGAACGAGTTTTGAATAGAAGCGTTAGTCTCATTCAACAAATTGATAAAATAAATGATAATTATGAAATGTTTAATGCTTATAGTCCTTGTAGTGAACTACAACTTCATGCTCTAAGAGTGGCCTTATGGCCATATGCTCTTATAAAAGATATATCATTTATTTCAAATGGTGCAGTCATATGTAGTGCTTTATGGGGAGTGTTGCCAGCGCCATTACTTCTCAATATCTATGATAGAAAAGTTGAAAAGGACAATGTAACTTGGTTTTTTGGTGTGTTACTGGAAAATAATGTAAAAGCTGATTTGCTAAGCAATCAAAAATTAGCTATAACGATTTCACCATTTGCATTTAATAGATTTGTTACAGACCATGAAGAGAAGGGGTTTTCTGCAATTGTAGGTGACAGAGATCATTCGCTTCATTTGTTCAAATTTGGTGAGCAGGTTGATCTTCTTGAAGAGGCTCAGCATGATAAATCCTACCAACTAGGACTTATTACCACGCAAAGCTGTAATAAAAATAATAATATCTGTGTCATGGGGGGAGTTAAATTTCCGTGGATGAGTTTCGATAGTTGGTTAATGATGTTATTGATTGCCTTTACATCTATTGTAACCGGTGTTCTTCTGGGGGTTTTTTATAACCAAAGAGTTGCACGCAAGCAATCATTAGTTTCAAGATTAAAAAATGCCATAAAAAGTGAATCATTATATCTTGTGTATCAACCTATTTATAAAATAAAAACCGGAAAGATTATTGGTGTGGAAGCACTAATTAGATGGGATGATTATGATATTGGTAGCATCCCCCCTGATATTTTTATCCCTATTGCAGAGAAACATGATTTAATCCATGAAATAAGTGATTTTGTATTTCGAAGGGTAGTAAAAGAAACCATGTCTCTTTCTGAGGAATTTAATATTATTATAAGCATTAATGTTAGTTCTCAAGACCTTCTATCGGAATCATTTCAAAGCAAAGTGTTTCAGATGATTGATGAATTAAATATAAAACCTGGTATGATAATGATGGAGTTAACAGAGAGGCAGAGTGCGGAAATAAATTCTCTCCAAAAGGTAATTTCTTTATTTAATAATAAGGGTATATCAATAGCTATTGATGATTTCGGGACTGGCTATTCAAATTTAAACTGGTTATCAAATTTACAAATAGATGAGGTTAAAATTGATAAGTCAATTACAGATTCTATTGGTGAACTCTCTGTAAATAACAATGTCTTATCAGGATTGGTGGAGATTTTTAAAGATATAACTCACAAAGTCGTTTTCGAAGGTGTCGAGACTTCAACTCAGGTGAAATATTTAACTGAAATGTTCCCTGAGTGCTGTGTCCAAGGCTGGTATTACTCGAAGCCACTCTCTATTGATAAATTGACAAAATTAGTTAATGATGTCAATGAGTGTTAATATGTATTTTCCTGCGATGGTTCACTGCTGATATGCCCGATCGACGGGGAATTCAGGAGCAAGCGTTACCGAACACATCCTCAACCACATCTGATTAATCCGGGGAGCGGAAGCTCTGCCAGAAGAAGGTGATGGCTACAATTCTTCACACGCAATATTCGGAGTGATCACGTACATCATTAATGATGCCAGGAA
>NZ_SZWV01000041.1:0-1267 GCF_005280945.1 Citrobacter sp. wls718 | reverse complement strand
AGTAGAAACAATAAAACTGGCTGCTGGCGCAGTACCTTCAACACGCAGAGTTAATGGTCATGAACTGGCTGCGGACATCAATGTCACGGCGCAGGATATTTTTGACGGCCAGGTTGTGGGGATTGGTGAAAATCAGAATCTGGATGATTACCAGGTGCCGGGGCTTTATTTTCAGGGAGCGAACGCTAATACCAGTGCGGCACTGAATTACCCGGAGAATAATGCAGGTTCTCTGATGGTATTGAGAAGTGCCGGAGTCACACAGATTTACCGCGTGTACAACTCATCCCGCAGTTATACGCGTAGCAAGTATTCAACGCTGGCATGGACGCCGTGGATGCCGGAAGATTCTTACCCTGTCGGCGCACCTATCCCCTGGCCATCTGATGTAACCCCGACAGGGTACGCCTTAATGCAGGGGCAACCTTTTGATAAAGCGGCCTATCCATTGCTTGCGATTGCGTATCCAGCGGGTGTTATCCCTGACATGCGAAGCCAGACGATTAAGGGGAAACCGAACGGGCGTACGGTACTCTCGTATGAACAGGATGGTATTAAATCGCACGCCCACACAGCCAGCATTTCCGATACAGACCTGGGAACGAAATACACCAGCTCTTTTGATTATGGTTCGAAACCAACAACCAGTTTTGATTACGGAAATAAGTCATCCACAGAAGGGGGTTGGCACGCACATAACTTTCGATATTGCTCAACGTCTGCATACCGGGATACTCCCGGCCAGGGGCTGGGGATGCATTCGTCAAATGTTTCATGGTCAGCTGGAGATCGTATTGAGGGAAGTGGTAATCATGCTCATGTGACGTGGATTGGCCCTCATGATCACTGGGTGGGTATCGGTGCGCATGACCATTATGTGGTTATGGGGTATCACGGACATGCTGCGACCGTTCATGCAACCGGAAATGCAGAAAACACCGTTAAAAATATTGCGTTTAACTATATTGTGAGGCTTGCCTGATGACTTTTGAAATGACCGGAGAAAACCGGACTATTACTCTCTACAACCTTCGTGCAGATACAAATGAATATATTGGGAAATGTGATGGGTTTATCCCGGCTAATACGGGATTACCTGCTTACAGTACCAATATTGCCCCGCCGTCAGCGAAGGCTGGTTTTGTCGCTGTATTTAATTATGAGTCAGAAAAATGGTCATTGGTTGAGGACCATCGAGGGAAAATTGTTTACGACATTCAAACCGGGAAAGCTACCACGATTGACCAGTTAGGTAAGTTACCTGACG
>NZ_SZWV01000071.1:0-12512 GCF_005280945.1 Citrobacter sp. wls718 | reverse complement strand
AAAAACCCGCCGAGGCGGGTTTTTCATTACGGTCAGCAACGATTAATCGTTGTTAGAACCGCCCAGACCTGCGTTCAGCAGTTCTGCCAGGCTGGCAGATGCATCTTCCGCAGTAACCTGAGGCGCTGCCGGCTGTTCGCCCGCTGCGCGACGGCGCATACGATCCTGGTGGTACGCATAACCGGTACCGGCAGGGATCAAACGACCCACGATAACGTTCTCTTTCAGGCCACGCAGTTCGTCGCGTTTACCCGCAACGGCTGCTTCGGTCAGGACACGCGTGGTCTCCTGGAACGATGCGGCAGAGATGAACGATTCGGTTGCCAGAGACGCTTTGGTGATACCCAGCAGGTCGCGAGAGTAAGTTGCCGCAACTTTGCCGTTCGCTTCCAGATCGCGGTTAGCAATCTTGACGCGGGAGTATTCAACCTGTTCGCCTTCCAGGAAGTCGGAGCTACCAGCACTGTCAATGGTCGCTTTACGCAGCATCTGACGAACGATAACTTCAATGTGTTTATCGTTAATCTTAACGCCTTGCAGACGGTAAACGTCCTGAACTTCGTTGGTGATGTAACGCGTTACCGCGTGTACGCCACGAAGACGCAGGATGTCGTGCGGTGCTTCCGGACCGTCGGAAACAACGTCACCACGTTCTACACGTTCACCTTCGAACACGTTGAGCTGACGCCATTTCGGAATCATCTCTTCGTACGGTTCGCTGCCGTCTAACGGGGTGATAACCAGACGACGCTTCCCTTTGGTTTCTTTACCGAAGGAAATGATACCGCTGATTTCCGCAAGGATAGCAGGCTCTTTCGGACGACGTGCTTCGAACAGATCCGCAACGCGTGGCAGACCACCGGTGATATCCTTGGTACCGCTGGATTCCTGAGGAATACGCGCCAGAGCATCACCCGCACTGATCTGGATACCATCTTCCAGCTGGACGATTGCTTTACCCGGCAGGAAGTACTGCGCAGGCATATCGGTACCTGGGATCAGAACGTCGTTACCGTTAGCATCAACAATTTTCAGGGCTGGACGCAGGTCTTTACCACCTGCAGTACGCTCTGCAGAATCCAGAACCACCAGAGAAGACAGACCGGTCAGCTCGTCGGTCTGACGAGTAATGGTCTGGCCGTCGATCATGTCAGTGAAGCGGATGAAACCACTTACTTCAGTGATGACAGGCATGGTATGTGGATCCCAGTTTGCTACGGTTTCGCCGCCAGTAACCTGTTCGCCATCACCTTTCGCCATAACAGCACCGTAAGGCACTTTATAGCTCTCTTTGGTACGACCGAATTCGTCGATCAGTTTCAGCTCGGTGTTACGCGAGGTCACTACCAGCTTACCGGCAGAGTTCACAACCGACTTCGCATTGCTCAGACGGATGCTACCTTTGTTTTTCACCTGGATGCTGGATTCAGCAGCCGCACGAGATGCCGCACCACCGATGTGGAACGTACGCATCGTCAGCTGTGTACCCGGTTCACCGATGGACTGTGCCGCGATAACGCCGATGGCTTCACCTTTGTTGATGATGTGGCCACGTGCCAGGTCACGACCATAGCAGTGCGCACATACACCAAAGTCGGTGTCACAAGATACAACGGAACGTACCTTGACGGAGTCAACGGAGTTCTCTTCCAGCAGGTCACACCAGTGCTCGTGCAGCAGCGTGTTGCGTGGAACCAGAATATCCGCGGTGCCCGGCTTCAGAACGTCTTCAGCAGTCACACGACCCAATACGCGATCGCGCAGCGGCTCTTTAACGTCACCACCCTCGATAACCGGGGTCATGGTGATGCCTTCCAGTGTGCCGCAGTCATCTTCAGTCACAACCAGATCCTGCGCGACGTCAACCAGACGACGTGTCAGATAACCGGAGTTTGCTGTTTTCAGTGCGGTATCCGCCAGACCTTTACGCGCACCGTGAGTAGAGATGAAGTACTGGAGTACGTTCAGACCTTCACGGAAGTTCGCGGTGATTGGCGTTTCGATGATGGAGCCATCCGGCTTCGCCATCAGACCACGCATACCTGCCAGCTGACGAATCTGTGCTGCAGAACCACGCGCACCGGAGTCGGCCATCATGTAGATGCTGTTGAAGGAAACCTGCTGCTCTTCGACGCCGTCACGGTTAATAACAGTTTCGGTTTGCAGGTTGTCCATCATCGCTTTGGATACACGATCGTTCGCCGCAGCCCAGATATCGATAACTTTGTTGTAGCGTTCGCCCGCGGTAACCAGACCAGACTGGAACTGCTCCTGGATCTCAGCAACTTCAGCTTCCGCTTCAGAGATGATCTCGTATTTCTTCTCTGGGATAACCATGTCGTCAATACCAACAGATGCGCCTGAGCGCGCTGCATAGGCAAAGCCGGTGTACATGGTCTGGTCAGCGAAGATAACGGTCGGCTTCAGGCCCAAAATGCGGTAACAGGTGTTCAGCATTTTGGAGATAGCTTTCTTACCCAGCGCCTGGTTGACGATGGAGAAAGGCAGACCTTTCGGTACGATCATCCACAAAATAGCACGGCCAACGGTCGTGTCTTTCAGGCTGGTATGCGCAACGAATTCGCCGTTTTCATCTTTTTCGTATTCGGTGATACGCACTTTAACGCGCGCATGCAGAGAGGCCAGGCCAGCGCGATAGATACGCTCAGCTTCTTTCGGGCCAGTCAGCACCATGCCTTCGCCTTTGGCGTTAACACAGTCACGGGTCATGTAGTACAGACCCAATACAACGTCCTGAGACGGAACGATGATAGGTTCGCCGTTCGCCGGGGACAGGATGTTGTTGGTAGACATCATCAGCGCACGCGCTTCGAGCTGGGCTTCCAGCGTCAGCGGTACGTGAACAGCCATCTGGTCACCATCGAAGTCGGCGTTATATGCCGCACAAACCAGCGGGTGCAGCTGGATAGCTTTACCTTCGATCAGTACCGGTTCAAATGCCTGGATACCCAGACGGTGCAGTGTTGGTGCACGGTTCAGCAGTACCGGGTGTTCGCGGATAACTTCGTCCAGGATATCCCAAACGACAGCTTCTTCACGCTCAACCATTTTCTTAGCGGCTTTAATGGTGGTGGCGAGGCCACGCAGTTCCAGCTTGCCGTAGATGAACGGTTTGAACAGTTCCAGTGCCATTTTCTTCGGCAGGCCGCACTGATGCAGACGCAGGTATGGACCTACGGTGATAACAGAACGACCGGAGTAGTCAACACGCTTACCGAGCAGGTTCTGACGGAAACGACCCTGCTTACCTTTGATCATATCGGCCAAAGATTTCAGAGGACGTTTGTTAGAACCGGTGATCGCACGACCGCGACGACCGTTATCCAGCAGGGCGTCAACCGCTTCCTGCAGCATACGTTTTTCGTTACGTACGATGATATCTGGCGCCGCCAGATCCAGCAGACGTTTCAGACGGTTGTTACGGTTAATGACGCGACGATACAGATCGTTCAGGTCAGAAGTCGCAAAACGACCACCATCCAGCGGAACCAGCGGACGCAGATCTGGCGGCAGAACCGGCAGAACGGTCAGGATCATCCACTCTGGCTTGTTGCCAGACTGTACGAACGCTTCCAGCAGTTTGATACGCTTGGTCAGCTTCTTACGCTTGGTTTCGGAGTTGGTTTCGTTCAGCTCTTCGCGCAGAGTTTCACACTCTTGCTCCAGATCCATGCTCTTCAGCAGGGCCTGGATAGCTTCCGCACCCATCTTCGCGTCGAATTCGTCACCGAACTCTTCCAGCGCGTCCAGATACTGCTCTTCAGTCAGGATCTGTTGACGTTCCAGATTGGTCATACCGCCTTCGATAACAACATATGATTCGAAGTACAGTACGCGTTCGATATCACGCAGCGGCATATCGAGCAACAGACCGATACGGGACGGCAGTGATTTCAGGAACCAGATGTGCGCAGTCGGAGACGCCAGCTCGATGTGGCCCATACGCTCACGGCGTACTTTAGTCTGGGTCACTTCAACGCCGCACTTCTCACAGATCACACCACGATGTTTCAGGCGCTTGTACTTACCGCACAGGCACTCGTAATCTTTTACTGGCCCAAAGATACGGGCGCAGAAAAGGCCGTCACGCTCAGGTTTGAACGTACGGTAGTTAATGGTTTCCGGCTTCTTAACTTCACCGAAAGACCATGAACGGATCATGTCTGGCGAGGCCAGAGCAATTTTGATCGCATCAAACTCTTCGGTTTTAGTCTGCGCTTTCAGAAACTTTAATAAATCTTTCACGGATTTGCTCCCGTCGGAGTTAGCACAATCTGGCGCCGGGTCTTACCCCGGCACCAGTGACCTGTTTGAGCGAGAGTTACTCGTCTTCCAGCTCGATGTTGATACCCAGCGAACGAATCTCTTTCAACAGTACGTTGAAGGATTCTGGCATGCCTGGTTCCATCTGATGGTTGCCGTCCACGATGTTTTTATACATCTTGGTACGACCATTCACGTCATCAGACTTAACGGTGAGCATTTCCTGCAGGGTGTATGCCGCGCCATATGCTTCCAGCGCCCACACTTCCATCTCCCCGAAGCGCTGACCACCGAACTGAGCCTTACCACCCAGCGGCTGCTGAGTAACCAGGCTGTAAGAACCGGTAGAACGCGCGTGCATCTTGTCATCAACCAAGTGGTTCAGTTTCAGCATGTACATGTAGCCAACGGTAACCTGGCGCTCGAATTGCTCACCGGTACGACCGTCGAACAGTGTGATCTGACCAGAAGTCGGCAGGCCACCCAGCTGTAACAGTTCCTTGATTTCAGACTCTTTCGCACCGTCGAAGACCGGCGTTGCGATCGGCATACCTTTTTTCAGGTTTTCAGCCAGACGCAGAACTTCTTCATCACTGAAGGTATTCAGGTCAACTTTCTGACGAACGTCGGTACCCAGATCGTAGGCACGCTGGATGAATTCGCGCAGTTTGGCGACTTCTTCTTGCTGCTTCAGCATGGCGTTGATTTTCTCGCCGATACCTTTCGCAGCCATACCCAGGTGGGTCTCAAGGATCTGACCGATGTTCATACGCGATGGTACGCCCAGCGGGTTCAGTACGATATCTACCGGCGTACCGTTAGCATCGTGTGGCATATCTTCGATCGGGTTGATCTTAGAAATAACACCCTTGTTACCGTGACGACCTGCCATCTTATCACCAGGCTGGATCCGACGTTTAACCGCCAGATAAACCTTAACAATCTTCAGCACGCCTGGTGCCAGATCGTCGCCCTGAGTGATTTTACGGCGTTTCGCTTCGAGTTTTTTCTCGAATTCGTGTTTCAGTTCGTCGTACTGCTCAGCCAGCTGTTCCAGCTGATTTTGTTTCTCTTCGTCGGTCAGGCCGAGTTCCAGCCAGCGATCGCGCGGCAGTTTGTCGAGCTTCTCAGCTTCAACGCCACCGGCAACCAGCACCGCGTAGATACGGCTAAACAGGCCAGCTTCGAGGATCTGCAGTTCTTCAGACAGGTCTTTCTTCGCCTGCTTCAGCTGCATCTCTTCGATTTCCAGCGCACGTTTGTCTTTTTCTACGCCATCGCGAGTAAAGACCTGAACGTCGATAATCGTACCGGAAACACCGTTTGGTACACGCAGAGAAGAGTCTTTAACATCAGACGCTTTCTCACCGAAGATGGCACGCAGCAGCTTCTCTTCTGGGGTCAGCTGGGTTTCACCTTTCGGCGTTACCTTACCTACCAGAATGTCGCCACCGGTGACTTCTGCACCAATGTAAACGATACCGGACTCATCCAGTTTGGAGAGCGCAGCTTCACCCACGTTCGGGATATCAGCGGTGATCTCTTCCGGCCCCAGCTTGGTGTCACGGGACACACATGCCAGTTCCTGAATGTGGATGGTAGTGAAACGGTCTTCCTGAACAACACGCTCGGAAACGAGGATGGAGTCTTCGAAGTTGTAACCGTTCCATGGCATGAATGCCACGCGCATGTTCTGACCCAGAGCCAGTTCACCAAGGTCGGTGGACGGACCGTCTGCCAGCACATCACCACGTTCAACCGGCTCGCCCAGAGAGACACAAGGCATCTGGTTGATACAGGTGTTCTGGTTAGAACGGGTGTATTTGGTCAGGTTATAGATGTCGATACCCGCTTCACCCGCATGCATCTCGTCTTCGTTAACTTTGATAACGATACGGGAAGCATCAACGTACTGAACGGTACCGCCACGCTTAGCAACAGCAGTAACACCGGAGTCAACGGCAACAGCACGCTCCATGCCGGTACCAACCAGCGGCTTATCAGCACGCAGAGTCGGAACCGCCTGACGTTGCATGTTCGCACCCATCAATGCACGGTTGGCGTCATCGTGTTCCAGGAACGGGATCAGGGACGCACCGACGGATACCACCTGCTGGGTGGATACGTCCATGTAGTCAACCTGGTCACGGCTGAACAAGCTGGATTCGCCTTTGCTACGACATGTTACCAGGTCTTCTACAAAGTGGCCTTCGTCATCCAGGTTGGAGTTCGCCTGAGCGATAACGTAGTTGCCTTCTTCGATAGCAGACAAGTAATGAATTTCGTCGGTAACAACACCGTCAGTCACTTTACGATACGGCGTCTCAAGGAAGCCATATTCGTTAGTCTGTGCGTACACGGACAGGGAGTTGATCAGACCGATGTTCGGACCTTCAGGGGTTTCGATTGGACATACGCGACCGTAGTGAGTCGGGTGTACGTCTCGAACTTCGAAGCCTGCACGTTCACGGGTCAGACCGCCTGGGCCGAGGGCAGAGATACGACGCTTGTGCGTAATCTCAGACAGCGGGTTGTTCTGGTCCATAAACTGAGACAGCTGGCTGGAACCGAAGAACTCTTTCACTGCGGCAGAAATCGGCTTGGCGTTGATCATATCCTGAGGCATCAGGGTATCCAGATCGCCCAGAGACAGACGCTCTTTCACCGCACGCTCTACACGTACCAGGCCAACGCGGAACTGGTTTTCCGCCATTTCGCCAACGGAACGGATACGACGGTTACCGAGGTGGTCGATATCATCGACTTCGCCTTTACCGTTACGGATATCGATGAGCTTCTTCATCACTTCAATGATGTCGTCTTTGCTCAGGATACCGGAACCTTCGATCTCGTCACGCAGCAGAGAACGGTTGAACTTCATACGACCAACCGCAGACAAGTCATAGCGGTCTTCGGAGAAGAACAGGTTCTCGAACAGGCTTTCAGCAGCTTCGCGAGTCGGCGGCTCACCAGGGCGCATCATACGGTAGATTTCTACCAGCGCGCTCAGACGATCGTTGGTTGGGTCGACGCGTATAGTTTCAGAAATATATGCACCGTGATCCAGATCGTTGGTAAACAGCGTTTCGATACGCTTGTGACCAGACTGGCTCAGCTTAGCCAGCAGATCCAGGCTCAGCTCCATGTTCGCTGCGCAAATCAGCTCACCGGTTGATGCGTCAACGTAGTCTTTAGCTGCAACTTTGCCCGCGATGTACTCAACTGGAACTTCGATAAGCTTGATATCGTCTTTTTCCAGCTGACGAATATGGCGCGCAGTGATGCGACGACCTTTTTCGACGTAGATTTTGCCGTTGGCTTCGATATCAAAGGAGGCGGTTTCACCACGCAGGCGTTCCGGCACCAGTTCCATCTGCAGCTTGTTGTCACGAATTTCGAAGACAACTTTCTCAAAGAACAGGTCAAGGATCTGTTCAGTGGTGTACTGCAGCGCACGCAGAATAATGGTCGCTGGCAGTTTGCGGCGACGGTCAATACGTACGAACAGGTTGTCCTTCGGATCGAATTCGAAATCCAGCCAGGAACCACGGTAAGGAATGATACGCGCGTTATAAAGCACTTTACCCGAAGAGTGGGTTTTACCCTTATCGGAGTCAAAGAAGACGCCTGGGCTACGGTGCAACTGGGAAACAATAACACGCTCGGTACCGTTGATAACAAAGGTACCGTTGTCAGTCATGAGTGGAATTTCACCCATGTAGACTTCTTGTTCTTTAATGTCTTTTACGGTGCCTTCCGGCGCTTCGCGCTCGTAGATCACCAGGCGCAGTTTGACGCGCAGCGGTGCGGAATAAGTCACGCCACGGATCTGACATTCCTGAACGTCAAAAACAGGTTCGCCAAGGCGGTAGCTGACGTACTGCAGCTCAGAATTACCGCTATAGCTTTTAATAGGGAAAACGGAACGGAAAGCTGCTTCCAGACCATACTGCCCTTCAGGATCTTGCTCGATGAACTTCTGAAACGAGTCAAGCTGGATAGAAAGGAGATAAGGTATGTCCAACACTTGCGGACGTTTACCAAAATCCTTACGAATACGTTTTTTCTCGGTATAGGAGTAAACCATTAGGGTTCCTCAGCTCGCTGACAAGTCGACCCATCTGTCCGACGAAGGGACAGTTTGTGCAACACTATTTTGTTGACCGGAAAATCGAATACTTTCCGCAATGCCTGTTGCTATCACGCTTAAACCATTTCGTTGCGATTTACACAGAGCGGAGGCTCTGTCGCAATATATTAAGGCGTCGATAGAAACAAACATTGAAAGGCACAACAGTAGTCAAACAGTGTGAAATGCTACTGGCGCCTTACAGCGCAAAAAGGCTGGTGACTAAAAAGTCACCAGCCATCAGCCTAATTTCTTAGGCTGCAACTAGAAAAGTTGGCTTATTTAACTTCAACTTCAGCGCCAGCTTCTTCCAGAGATTTTTTCAGTGCTTCAGCGTCATCTTTGCTCACGCCTTCTTTCAGAGCGGCCGGAGCAGATTCTACCAGGTCTTTAGCTTCTTTCAGACCCAGGCCAGTTGCGCCACGTACTGCTTTGATTACTGCAACTTTGTTCGCGCCGATACCTTTCAGAATCACGTCGAATTCAGTTTTTTCTTCAGCAGCTTCAGCCGGGCCCGCAGCTACAGCTACAGCAGCAGCAGCAGAAACACCGAATTTTTCTTCCATTGCAGAAATCAGTTCTACAACGTCCATTACGGACATAGCGGATACTGCTTCAATGATTTGATCTTTAGTGATAGACATTTAAATTGTTCCTGAAAATCAGAATAAGTTTATACGTAAGCAGATGCTTGATAAAGATAACTGCGATTAAGCAGCTTCTTTCGCATCGCGAACAGCAGCCAGAGTGCGAACCAGTTTGCCAGCCGAAGCTTCTTTCATGGTTGCCATCAGGCGTGCAATTGCTTCTTCGTAGGTCGGCAGAGTTGCCAGGCGATCGATTTGCGATGCCGGGATCAATTCACCTTCAAAGGCTGCGGCTTTGACCTCAAATTTTGCATTCGCTTTCGCGAAATCTTTGAACAGACGAGCAGCTGCGCCCGGGTGTTCCATAGAATATGCAATCAGGGTCGGACCAACGAACGCGTCTTTCAGGCACTCGAACTGAGTACCTTCAACAACACGGCGCAGCAGGGTGTTACGAACAACACGCATGTATACGCCGGCTTCGCGACCTGCTTTACGCAGTTCAGTCATTTTGTCTACAGTAACGCCACGGGAATCCGCAACTACTGCAGACAGCGCGCCTTTGGCTACTTCGCTGACTTCAGCAACAATCGCTTGTTTGTCTTGAAGATTTAAAGCCATTAGCTTTGCTCCTGGATGTTTGCCGGGACTCATGTCCCGGAACTCACTTCACTCTTCCCAACGGACAGAGCGTCTTAATACGGTGAGCAGAAACAAGCCAGAGTATCAGAAATAATCTTAGCGTTCTGTCACCGTCTACGCAGGGCATTAAGCTTCTTTCGAAACACCTGCGGTCTTCGACGGAGGCCTGGATAGGCCAGGCTCCAACGAACAAATCTTGTCTATCTGTCGCTATTCAATCTGTGACGGCGTTGACAGCCTTCGTTCACACCAGTCACATAGTTAACTATGCTCCTGGCGATTCACTCAGTTGTCGCCTTGCCACAGCCTGAATATCTTGGATATACGTCTGCAATTAGCAGAAACGTGGGGGTAAGATTGTAGACAAAATCACCGCCCACGTAAAGGCGAATATTAGTTCGCCACAGTCGCGGTCAGACCGGACTGATCAACGGCAACACCAGCACCCATGGTGGTGGAGATGCTAACTTTCTTGATGTACACGCCTTTAGCCTGAGTCGGTTTCGCTTTTTTCAGCGCAACCAGCAGAGATTCCAGGTTTTCTTTCAGTTTGTCAGCGTCAAAATCCACTTTACCGATGGTAGTGTGGATGATGCCGTTTTTGTCGTTACGGTAACGAACCTGACCCGCTTTAGCGTTCTTAACCGCTTCAGCAACGTTAGGGGTTACAGTACCAACTTTCGGGTTTGGCATCAGGCCACGCGGACCCAGAACCTGGCCCAGCTGGCCAACAACGCGCATTGCATCCGGGGAAGCAATAACAACGTCAAAGTTCATTTCGCCTTTCTTGATCTGGTCAGCCAGATCTTCCATACCTACCAGTTCAGCGCCAGCAGCTTTAGCAGCTTCAGCGTTTGCGCCCTGGGCAAATACGGCTACGCGAACGGAACGGCCAGTACCGTGCGGCAGTACAGTTGCACCACGTACGTTCTGGTCAGATTTACGAGCATCGATACCGAGGTTAACGGCAACGTCAACGCTTTCTACGAATTTAGCAGTGGCCAGCTCTTTCAGCAGAGCAATAGCTTCGTTGATATCATACTGTTTAGTTGTATCAACTTTGTCACGGATCACGCGCATACGCTTGGTCAGTTTAGCCATTTCTTAATCCTCCACTACCAGGCCCATGGAACGTGCAGTACCTTCAATGGAGCGAGTCATCGCTTCAATGTCGGAACCAGTCATGTCGGCAGCTTTGGTCTGCGCGATTTCCTGCAGCTGGGCGCGGGAAATTTTACCCACTTTGTCTTTGTTCGGCTTACCGGAACCAGACTTGATACCAGCCGCTTTCTTCAGCAGAACTGCTGCCGGAGGCGTTTTGGTAACGAAAGTGAAAGAACGGTCAGCGTAAACGGTGATAACAACCGGGATCGGCAGACCTTTCTCCATGGAATCAGTTTTTGCGTTAAACGCTTTGCAGAATTCCATGATGTTCACGCCTTGTTGACCCAGTGCTGGACCTACCGGCGGGCTCGGGTTAGCCATACCAGCTGCAACCTGCAGCTTGACATAGGCTTGGACTTTCTTAGCCATTCTAAATTCCTCTAGTTGGGTTATAGCGCCTCAAAAAGGCTCCCCGTGATAAAATTCGTTTTACGGATGCTATCCATAAAAACAAAAGGCGCGAAATTGTATTCCAATCTCGCGCCTTGTGCAACGATTAAATCGCCGCTTTTTTGATCGACTTGTTAGGCTTTCTCAACCTGAGCGAAGTCCAGCTCAACCGGCGTTGCACGACCGAAGATAGATACGGAAACCTTCAGACGAGACTTCTCATAATCCACTTCTTCAACTACGCCGTTAAAGTCAGCAAACGGACCGTCGCTAACGCGAACCATTTCGCCCGGTTCAAACATCGTTTTCGGACGTGGCTTATCGCCAACCTGCTGCAGGCGGTTCATGATCGCATCAACTTCTTTGTCGCTGATCGGAGCTGGACGGTCAGAAGTACCGCCAATAAAGCCCATCACACGCGGCACGCTACGCACCAGGTGCCAGCTCGCATCGTTCATGACCATCTGGACCAGTACATAGCCCGGGAAGAATTTACGTTCGCTTTTGCGACGCTGGCCGCCACGGATTTCGACCACTTCTTCAGTCGGCACCATGACTTCGCCAAACAACTCTTCCATATTTTGTAACTTGATATACTCACGCAGCGATGTGGCTACGCGGCCTTCAAAACCGGAAAACGCCTGAACGACGTACCAGCGCTTTTTAGGAGCTTCAGACATCTTAGAACCTCAGGCCAGTGATAAAGGATACCAGGCGAACCAGAATACCATCCAGTCCCCACAGGATCAGTGACATTACCGCAGTGACCGCAGCAACGATCAGCGTGGTGTGCAGCGTTTCCTGGCGAGTTGGCCAAATGACCTTACGGACTTCGGTACGCGCTTCACGGGCAAAAGCAACGGTCGCTTTACCTTTTGTCGTCAACAGCGCGACACCGCCCGCTGCAGCAATCAGAATCACTACGGCTAGCGCACGCAACGGCAGCATCATGTCACGATAGAGGTAGTTGCCAACGATAGCGACAAGCAGCAATACAGCGACAACAACCCACTTCATCGCTTCCAGGCCGCGCCCGCTTCCTTGAGCTTCGGTATTCGCACTCATAAACCAACCTGTCAGAAGTATTCTACAAACATTTTCACCCCGCGTACGCGAGGCGATCCAAACCGAAATGCTCTGGTGCGTTTCGGACTAAACGCCCTCTTCAGAGCCTGTCTCAGCAATGATTATGGCAAAAAAAATCACTGATGAGCCAGGTTCTGGTTCGACAGCGTATAAAAAGGGCATCAAATGATGCCCTTTTATTGCGCATTGCGTCAAATAATATCAGCAATTAGCTCAGAACTTTAGCAACA
>NZ_SZWV01000012.1:0-1110 GCF_005280945.1 Citrobacter sp. wls718 | reverse complement strand
GGAAGGTGCGAACAAGTTCCTGATATGAGATCATCATATTCATCCGGAGCGCATCCCAGAGGGACATCATGAGCCATCAACTCACCTTCGCCGATAGTGAATTCAGCACTAAGCGCCGTCAGACCCGAAAAGAGATTTTCCTCTCCCGCATGGAGCAGATTCTGCCATGGCAGAATATGACCGCTGTCATCGAGCCGTTTTATCCCAAGGCGGGCAATGGCCGACGGCCCTATCCGCTGGAGACCATGCTGCGTATTCACTGCATGCAGCATTGGTACAACCTGAGCGACGGTGCCATGGAAGATGCCCTGTACGAAATCGCCTCCATGCGCCTGTTTGCCCGATTATCCCTGGATAGCGCCCTGCCGGATCGCACCACCATCATGAATTTCCGCCACCTGCTCGAGCAGCATCAACTGGCCCGTCAATTGTTCAAGACCATCAATCGCTGGCTGGCCGAAGCAGGCGTCATGATGACCCAAGGCACTTTGGTGGATGCCACCATCATTGAGGCACCCAGCTCTACCAAGAACAAAGAGCAGCAACGCGATCCGGAGATGCATCAGACCAAGAAAGGCAATCAGTGGCACTTTGGCATGAAGGCCCACATTGGTGTCGATGCCAAGAGTGGCCTGACCCACAGCCTAGTCACCACCGCGGCCAACGAGCATGACCTCAATCAGCTGGGTAATCTGCTTCATGGAGAGGAGCAATTTGTCTCAGCCGATGCCGGCTACCAAGGAGCGCCACAGCGCGAGGAGCTGGCCGAGGTGGATGTGGACTGGCTGATCGCCGAGCGTCCCGGCAAGGTAAAAACCTTGAAGCAGCATCCGCGCAAGAACAAAACGGCCATCAACATCGAATACATGAAAGCCAGCATCCGTGCCAGGGTGGAGCACCCGTTTCGCATCATCAAGCGGCAGTTCGGCTTCGTGAAAGCCAGATACAAGGGGCTGCTGAAAAACGATAACCAACTGGCGATGTTATTCACCCTGGCCAACCTGTTTCGGGTGGACCAAATGATACGTCAGTGGGAGAGATCTCAGTAAAAACCGGAAATAACGCCAGAAATGGTGGAAAAAATAGCCTAAATAGGCTGATTCGATGTGT